>CAZGVZ010000213.1:0-7125 GCA_964529145.1 uncultured Fibrobacteraceae bacterium
GAAATCGATCCTCGCGGTATCCGTTCGAGCCGTGCCATACACCGAATCAGCGTTGATTTGCCGGATCCATTCTTTCCGATGATTGACCACATCTCGCCTGCCTTTACCTCCATAGCCACTTCACTGATGACGTGAATCCCGGGTTGGTAACTGAAGGAAAGCCCTTTTATCGTAAGAGCGGTCATTCGCCCTCCGGCGGCAACCGGCTGTTCCAGTCGCCGAAGCATCGATGTAAGTCCCTGTAAATCTCAACGATACGAGGTCCGGGGATCGAAATGTGACTTCCTGTCAATGCGTACACCGCTCCGAGTTTGACCGCAGGCAGCATACTGAATACACTCCAGTCCGCGCACACTTCAACCGGATCAAGCGATTTATTGGATGCCATCGCGTCGATAACGATATCCGGTTCCATGGTGATTATTCCTTCACCTGCAAACGAAGGATAGATAAAACCGGAATCGTCGACGGCGTTCTCACCTCCGGCAGCCGTAATCAGCTCGCTGTAGAAACTTCGCGGTCCTGCGCAAAACACCTTTCCGATGATTCCGGTTCCGGGTTTGTCGCGGCCGACGCAGAAAAGAACCCTGGGGACCCGAGGTAATCTTCCCGGGCCGGTTTTCAAAACGGATACGATCACCTCCTTGAGACTGTCACCCCGGTCTTTGATACCGCACTCCTCGGCGATGAGCGAAAAGGAGTTGAGAATCGACCCTATCGAGTGATTGTCGATCGTCACTGTCCGCACATGGTATTTTTCGAGGAATCCGATCAGTTTTTCATGCTCTTTAAGTAGAAACGCGATATCCGGCTTGAGAAGGAGGATCTGTTCGTAATTTGGGTCTACGTATCCTCCGACTTTCGGCAATTTCCGGGCTTCCTCAGGATACGAGCAAAAATTCGTAACGCCGACCAGATGCTGCTGAAGCCCGAGAGCGAAAATCGTCTCAGTGATACTCGGTGCAAATGAAACGATGCGGGAGCCGGGTGTTTGTGTTCGATATAACTTATTGTTTTTTTGACATTTACAGAGTGACGCGAATATGATGCTGTATAACATCACCGCACAGGTCAGGTTCAGTGTGCGAACAGTGAATCCGGATCTCTTTCGAACGGCAAATTGATGACAGGAAGGTCGGTGAATCAATGAAGTCCTCCGGTCTCGCTCCTCGAAGACCAACAAGGTAAATTTCCATCAAAACAGGTTTCCTGACTTTCCCGGAGACGATGCCCGGGATCACAGTGGCGGGTCCGTTCCCGATTTGAACGGGATTCCCCTGTTGAAGTGGAGATGATCTATGGCAGTTACAGCATGCCGGAGCATAAATTAGGTTCTGTGCCGGCAAAAGGCAAGAAGGTGTGGAAAATTGCACGACTTGGCCGTTAACTGGCCTCGGTAAGAATCATCATGTAATCCCTTTGGGATTTTTACATGAGACCACGACCCCGGGGCTGTGGGGCGGGACGGCAACTTCGGGCGCAAGGAGCCGCCCGGGGTGAATCCGTTTCTTTACGGCCCCCAAGAGTCAGGCACTCTTTGGTGACTGGGAATTTTCTTGAGTCGATCCGGGAGGCTTCATCGCATTCTGGATCACGAATTCGATGATTCGCGGAAAAATCTCGCGGCGAAAGGCGAGGCCGCAGAAATGAGATCCGTTTTCGATGAGGCGGATTTCCGCGTGTTCGCACCTCCGTTCCACGAATTGGGCATGGGTCAGGGGTACGGTGGTATCCGCGGTACCATGATAGATGAGAACCGGACAGCGGATTCTTTCGATCGGCAGTTCTTCAGTCATTTCACCCAGATACGACAGGTCCCAGAGAGATCCGACAGACCTCAGTGAAGCGGGAAATGCCTTTACGATTTTTGCCGCTATCGAAAATGCGTCGTGATCCCTGGAGAACCGGATCCATTCCCGCATGCTCAACCCAAGTGCGGCAAAAAAAGCCCCTGTGGCAAGTGAAGAAGCCATCCAGTGCCCCATTCCGCTCCTGGATAATCGACAAGCGACCCATGTTGCCGCGTGCACCGGCAATAACTGCATGGATACGGCTGAGAGCAGAACTATACCGAGGCATCGGTCAGCATGGTCGATCGCGAAATGCAGCGCCGACGGGCCACCCTCCGATATGGCCAGAACCGATGTTTTATCGATCTCGAGGGTGTCGAGAAGGTGTGCGTATATATCGGCCTGAAGCCTCGGCGAGGCCTGGTGCGGAAGGGACGAACGCAGATAACCGAAACGGGACGGGGAAATCACCCGTAAATCTGGAAGAAAACGTGAGGTCATGAGACCAACGTCGTAACCTGCGCGCCCACCGTGTGAAAAGAGCAGATCGGGGCCTGAACCGGCACTGGCGAACTGCACCACTCCTGAACCGTAGTGAACGAGCTCGGTTTCGGCATCCATGGACAGTATGAACCGATCGAACCGTCTCTTGTAGAAGCCATACAGACCGAATGTCGCGAGTGCAGCGACAATATCTCCTGCGCTCCAGATCCCGGTCATCCGAATTCTCCCTGCGAACCCGCTTTATGGATTATGATCTCGAACGGACAGCGGTGAGATCAACGGGTCCCGTCGCTTCCGTGGAGGGCGACTCGATAATAAAATCTCCCGGAAGTGTGATCGAGGTGCAGTTTTCAGAATCGGGTAGATAATTCAATATATGTTGAAAGCCGCCGGAGAGCAAGCGACGAAGTCCGGGAATCCCCTGCGGATGTCGTACACGGCCGCGGTTTAGTCAATTACCGCCACCCGAAGTGCCGTCTTGAAGCGGGTGGAACCCGCGAAAAACAAGTAGAAAGTCGGTCGTTCCCGGTAGCCGTCTTACCCCACCGGCGGAGCCTGCGGCGTGGGCCCCTGGTGCGAATTTAGAAGGAATTCCACAATGATTCTTACCGGGGCTGGTAACGGAGAGGGCAATTTGACTGGTGCCTCACTCCGTTTTTCGTTTCGCGCACATATCTTCTATGTCAAGTCTCAATACAGTCGTTATCTGAAAAGTCTCCGCCGGGAAGCCGCTTCTCCCTTTTTTCCCGTAATTTTCCATTATCAGGCTCAAACCATGGAACCGCTCCTTTTCGTCGGTAACTTCGGTCAACATCCCCCACCCCACGATACTCGCGTAATTCATGCTCCAGCGGCACGCGACTGGGTCAACAACCATCTGATGATCGACATCCATCTGAAAGCAGACCCTGCCGTTGCGCCGCATCATGTCAAGTTTCTTCCCCTCCCCGGCGCAGTGGAGATAGAGCGTGGGCCTTTTCTCCCAGGTGAAACCGAAGTTCATGGCCACTATGTATGGCTCGTTATCGACCGCGAAAGCTATACGAACCGCGTCCGCGTTTTTCATGATCGAAAGCTGCTCGTCACGGCCGGTTATCTCACGGTCCTTTCTGCGCATGTTTCCTCCGTGGTTGATTCTGAAGGTTTCCGTACGAATTCATAAAATAGATATTCGCGTCGCGGCGGTTCAAACCGCTTCCCGGCGCGCCGGGTGGTCGATTTCACTGCCGCGCATATCCGGGCGAATAGGTATTTTAAACGACACACTCAAGGAGCGGATATGAAATACACGGTTGGAAAAGTCGGGCGGGTCTTCACCATGCGTTTCGAGGATGGAGATCCGATCTATGCGGGAATCGAAAAAACCGCGGCAGCTGAGAACATCGGAAGCGGCATAGTCTGGCTCATAGGCGGGGTAAAAAACGGCGGAGTGGTCGTGGGACCTTCCGACGGTTCCCTGCCGATCGTGCCTCTGATCGAGCGTTTTTCCGATCCGAGGGAAATCGTGGGAATAGGTACGCTTTTCCCCGACGACGAGGGAAAGCCCTCGCTCCACCTGCATGCCTCTATCGGAAAAGGAACCTTTCCGCTCACCGGATGTCCGCGGAAAGGACTGGACTGCTGGCTGATCACCGAAGCGATCCTGATGGAGACTCTCGACACAGTCGCGCGAAGGGTCAGTGAATCCGGAAGCGGTCTGTCCCTGCTCACGGTCGGATGACTAAAGCGAGGAGACCGCAGGCAACTAGCCACCGCCTTATCACACGGTAAGTAATGAACTTACCGGCTCCGTGTTCTTCCGGATACATGAGAGATGCCTCTGTTTCGAGAACCATGGCTTCTGGATCCATTGCCGCCGCTCGCACGGTGATTGGAAGAAGGGTCTTGATGCATGGCCTCGGTCGCGTGCCGTCCGTTCTCCCGTTTCAGGGCTCCTTTCGTATTTCGCTTTCCCTCAGGAGGAATGTGCCGCTCCCCTTTATGCCGCGTCCTCACTGCGGGTGAGGATCTTCCTTTTCCTGTTCCTTCCCGGCGGGTCTCCCCATCCCTGCCGTGCATCGCAGGCCGATGCCGGTCCGGGGGTCCCGCTTTTTCCCGATGATGAGGTTTCTGTCCGTCACCGCCTGGTTTACGGTAATCATGCCCATACCCCTTGTTACGGCGTCCGGGGGCTCCTTGGGCTTCCCCATGCCGGTAATGGTGACCGGAGTAGGGTTTCCGGTATTCATGCCGGTAGACCCGTGGCCTGCCGAAACTATAGCCGACAGGAGCATGGTATTCGTAATAGAAGCCTCCCGAAGGGTAGTGACGGTGAGCCGGAGAGTGATACCTGCGCACCCAGTGCACACTAGGAGCGTGACAATGATAGAAATGGTGCGGGTGCGGCAATTGACATGAAGGATGACAGTAGCCTGCCATGACGCTCCACGGGCCGAACCACCACGATACGCCTATCGTGTTAAAAGTTACACGGCGGTACCGCAGGACATGGCGGGAACCGGCGAGCACCCATTGATATTCAAAACTGACCCTGACCGGTCCCTCGTCTGCGCTCTCCTCGAACCATGGGTCGCCCTCCTCTACGCACTCCGCGTCATCGTACTCGATACCGTCCGAGCTGTTGACCGAGACCGATACATGGACATCGGCCGGGTAAAGCGAAAACGGCAGAACCAATCCTGCCGCAAGCATCATGTACCGCTTCATGTTTGCTCCTTTCAGTACGGTTGTCCTCACCTGTATCGAGATATGGACGTGCGGAGTGTGTAAAACCGCTCAGGTAAGCCGACGGGCAGCGGGGTGAACCGGCATCCCCGGGGCGGCCAGTTATAAACAGCCACATAATTGACAGCACAAAAACCGGAAGAATTCACCCCCATCCGCCTTCGGCACCCTCCCCCGTAAGCGGGGGAAGGATGGGACAGGGGCCAAAGGAACGAAGAAAATCGTGAAAAATCAATCGCTGTGTGCGCCCAAATAAGATGCGATTCATAACTATTGTTATGCCGACGCCGGCAGGATATAATGATTCTATAGGTCGATACCTGTTATCGACGGAATTCCGGAGGATTGCATATGCTGAAATCAGCGGGTTTCACGATGCTCACTGCGATTTGCATCGGCTGTTCCAACCAGAACCAGGTCACGATCCTCAATCATGCCCAGGAGCAGATCATGTTCAATTTCCGAGCCGAGGCGTATACAGTCGGAGGCCGCGGAGACAAAGTAGTGATCGACGATATTCCCAACGGCACCTACACTTACGGTACTACATACCGGATCCCGGCGGGTACCAAGACGAGTACAGCCGATGCGAACTGTTCCGGTACCCTGACATTTTCAAACAGGAATACGTCGATTCATTTCACCTACTCTTCGGTGTTCGACGATTCCTCCGGAGCCTACAGCCTGGGGACCGTTTGGACTTCCGATAACAGCAGCGACAATCCCGTTTCACAGTGACCGGCGGTTACCGGAGGCAGGGCAGTCATCGGATCGCGGCAGGGCCTTGCCCGATTCCCGAACCTCATGACCCGGATGCCGGGACCGTCTTCCCTTCGCACAATGCTCCCTGAAGTCTGAAAGAGGCCTGGTTTATCGCCCATGGTCGCCTGAAGCGCGCGTCCTGACACCCGCATTCCGCATTTGGAAATAGAACCGATGAATCCACTGATTCGGATATTCCGGTTCGGACGCGAATTGCAGAGCGCCACAGCGTTGGGAACGACGCGCGGACGCGAGGAGCTATCTTTTCGGCAGCCTCCCGTAGCTTGACGCCATTTCGGCGAGCCACTCGACGGGAAACTGGCTCATCTGATCCGGGGTCAGACGCCATTTCCAGTTCCCTTCGGCAACCGAGGGCTGGTTCATGCGGCAGTCGGACCCGAGCGACAACAGGTCCTGAACGGGAATGACCGCACAATTCGCGACGCTCGCCTGAGCCAGACGGACGAACGCCCGAACGACCGCTTCAGGAGATCGGTAAGCTCCAGTATAGCGAAAAACGCGTTCGCGGTCCTCGGCGGCGGATTCGTTTTCGAACCATCCCCGAACCGTATTGTTGTCGTGCGTCCCTGTATAAACGAAACAGTTCCTTTCGTACATGTGTGGAAGATAGGGATGAAGAGGATCATTGGATCCGAACGCGAAAAGAAGCACTTTCATTCCGGGGAAATTATAGTGCTTCATCACATCGCGTACGTCGTCGGTAATTAAACCAAGGTCTTCTGCGATGACCGGAAAACCCGGAAAAGTTTTCATCAGGGTGTCGAAAAAACGGTAGGTCGGTACCGGCTGCCATGATCCTCGCACCGCGGTCTTCTCTCCCGCGGGAATTTCCCAGTACTCGACCAATCCACGGAAATGATCGATTCGAACGATGTCGTACCTGTCGAACATTTTTTTCATCCGATCTATCCACCAGCGGAATCCGCTTTCCTGCAGGGCGTCCCAGTTGTAAACGGGATTGTTCCAGAGCTGCCCCGTCTCGCTGAAATAATCGGGAGGCACCCCGGACACCACCACTGGATCGAGATCGGCATCGAGTTTGAAGATTTCCGGGTTTACCCATATGTCCACACTGTCGTAGCTGACGTAAATCGGCATATCGCCGATGATGAGTATGGAACGTTCGTTGCAGTACTTCTTCAATGCGTCCCATTGTTCGAAAAATACGAATTGATACCACTTTTCGTGCTCGAGCTGCATCGCGAATTCCGCCGCCGCTTCTTCGAGCGCATCGGGATTGCGGCGTTTCAGTGGCTCGGGCCAGAGATTCCAGGCGATACCGTTGAATTTCTGCTTGAGCACCATGAAGAGCGCGAAGTCGTCG
>CAZGVZ010000214.1:0-7114 GCA_964529145.1 uncultured Fibrobacteraceae bacterium
ATCGTACTCACCGTAGAGGACACTGGATGCGGCATATCGCAGGGGGAGATCGGCAAGATTTTCGATCCATTCTATACAACCAAAGAAAACGGCACCGGGCTGGGACTCGCCATAGTCAAAAAATACGTCGAATCACATTCCGGGTATATCGATGTCGTGAGCAAACCTTCCAGAGGGACGGCAGTGAAGGTATTCATTCCGCAATCGAGAGAGTAGGATATGGACGCGAAACGGCGCATCCTTGTCGTGGATGACAATGAACTGTTCAGGGATTCCATCGTGGAAACGCTGAGAAGGCGCGGGCACGAGGTCGTCGCCGCTTCCGACGGGAGAACGGCGAGCGCGATGGTCGGGCCGGGGGAATACGATTGCGTGATTTCCGATCTCAAGATGCCCGGCATGTCGGGAATCGAGCTGCTTGAAAAGGTGAAGGCCGTGGATCCGGACCTTCCCATGCTGATTCTCACGGCCTACGGCGATATAGAAACCGCTGTCAAGGCGATGAAGCTGGGCGCATTCGACTTCATTCAGAAGGACGGCTTGATCAACGAGCTTGAAATGACGGTAGAGAGGACCCTGAAATACAGGAACCTCCTGCGGGAGAATCGGCAGTTGAAGAATGCGCTTCAGAAGCGGTGGCGGTTTATCGGCAAGAGCGCAGCTATGGATAGCCTCCATTGCCGAGAGCCGCTCCACGGTGCTCATCACCGGGGAATCGGGGACCGGCAAGGAACTCGCGGCCCGGTCCATCCATTACCAAAGCCGCCGCAGCAATGGTCCGTTCGTGAAGCTTAACTGCGCCGCTCTTCCCGAAGGGCTGATCGAATCGGAGCTTTTCGGCCACGAAAAGGGGGCTTTCACCGGAGCGATCAAACAGAAAAAGGGGATGTTCGAAGCGGCCTCCGGCGGAACCTTGCTTCTCGACGAGATCGGAGAGATGCCTCTCATGGCTCAGGCAAAGCTGCTTCGGGTGCTGCAGGAGAGAGAGGTGCACAAGGTGGGAGGAGATGAGCCGATCGAAGTGGACGTACGCGTCGTTGCTACGACCAACCGGCATCTTGAGGAAGAGATTGCCGAAGGACGTTTTCGTGAGGATCTCTACTATCGCCTCAATGTCATCCATGTCGACATCCCCCCGCTTCGTGAAAGAATAGAGGACGTTCCCGAGCTGGCAGCGTATTTCATCCAAAAGTACAATGACGAGAACGGATTCAGCGTCACGGGCATCGCCGGGGAATGTATCAACCGGCTCACGGAGTATCGCTGGCCAGGCAATGTGCGCGAGCTTGAGAACGCGATCGAACGGGCTGTCGTACTGACCAGAACCGGGCAGATCATGCCGGGAATGTTCAGTTTCAGGTCCGCGGACGCGTCTCACAGGGAAAAAGAGGGCATCCAACCCGGGATGACCGTCGCGGAAATGGAACGGAAACTCATCCTGCAGACTCTCGAGCAGTGCCGGCAGAACCGGACGGAAGCGAGCCGGATGCTCGGCATCTCGATCCGGACGCTTCGCAACAAACTCAACGAATACGAATCCGTCCGATAGAAGAGGCGCACACCCCTCGTGCGTTCTTGTCTTTTAACTCCCGGAGCTGTACCATATATACCGGTTCGAGAGCGTCAAAATCCGGTAAGACTGGTGAGACTGGTACGGTACAGCGGTCCGGAATGAGACGGGCGTTCCGCCTGCGGGCGGTGATCTCGCCGTGAAGCACCGTTTTTCCGGAATTCTACTCTCGTTCATACAAAAAGAACCCATGTGTCGAGGTCAAGTATGAGGGCCATAAATCCCCAGTCGATCATTTTCAAGACGGCAGTGATCTATATCTTCCTGAGTGTTCTGAACATTTCGATTTTCGTTCTGATGGTTTTTGAAAACCAGCTCGATCTCATCGCGGAAAACGCGATTTTAATAAGTCAGCACAAGGCCTCCAGTCTCAAATACAGGATCGACAACGTCATCGCAAACGGAAAAGATTTGACGGCAGTCAATATCAACAAGATCATCAAGGAGGCTTCCGAGCTCGACATAGGCACCATTGCGCTTTTCAGTGAAGGCGGCAAATCCTTCGTGAATATCGTTCGTAATTCCATTGTCGCGAAGGAGGCCGCGGAGGTACAGGAACTCAAGATGATCAATATGGCAATAACCAGGCAGGGATTCGAGGACAAGCTTTTCTACCATCAGGTGGACCGTAAACAGAAGACGATCTCCCTCTATATTCCGTTTACTTACAATGAGGACAAGCTGGGGGTGGCGGCGATACTCCTTGAGATGAGAGATATCGACAGGCAGATGGGTTACCTTTACCGGCAATGCATATTGATCGGAATTCTCGTCACGGTACTGCATATAGGTTTCGCCTGTTTGATCTCGAAAATGATACTGATGCCTCTTCGAAAGCTCAACGAGGCAACCGACATGATCTCAAGAGGCGACCTCGATATCCGCGTACCCATCGTCAGGGACGATGAAATAGGCCAGCTCGCGACCTCTTTCAACGAGATGGGGGTGGCACTGCAACGGATGCGCGACGAGGCGAAAGGCGCGAATCCTCTTACAGGGTTGCCGGGCAACATCACGATCGCACAGCATATAGACAGGTGTCTCGCGAGCAATCAGCTGATCGCTGTCCTGTATTGCGATCTTGACAATTTCAAGGCATATAACGACAAGTACGGATTCACGCGCGGAGACGACGCGATACTGTACACCAAGGACTGCCTCCTCGCGGTCACTAAACGTAAGGATGTCAAAAACGTTTTCGTGGGACATGAGGGAGGAGACGATTTCGTGGTGATCACGGATTTCGAATGCTGGGAAAATTTCGCCAAGGCCTTTATCAGCACCTTCGACCGCGGTATATACCAGTTTTATACAAGCATCGATGCCCGCAACGGATTCATCGAATCCATTAACCGCAAGGGCGAACGGCAAAGATTTCCGCTGATGAGCATCTCGGTCGCGGTGGTATCGAACAAGACCAGGCCCTTTCGCAGGCATGCGGAAATCATCGCCGTGGCGGCCGAGGTCAAGAAGTACGTCAAGAGCCTCGACGGATCCTGCTATGCCATCGACCGCCGCACGGGTCCTATCAGCCCCACACAGAGGATAGATCCGTCGATGATTCCCCGTATACCTTCACCTGTCAAAAACGGCTGAGTATGACCACCGTCCTGAGGCTCCTGGTTTTTCTCATCGTGTTCGCCTGCACCGCGTTGTTCAATGCGGGACTTATAGATGTGCGATTCGAGGAGATACGGTATCTCCTCGGAACCATCGCATCCACCGACGATCTCTCGAACACGTTCGGTATCGTTGCGAAATACGAACTGATCAAGCGGAGAATGCTTTACGGAGACGAGAATATCACCAATTACGAGTTCGAAGCCAAAATGCAGGCTCTCCTGTCGGAAACGGACAAGCCTGGACTTGACGAAAGCAATCGCGGCGTTCATCTCCAGCCCGTACGGTTCGTGCTGAACGGAATCCGTCTGCTCCTGGGAAAACCCATCATCAATCCCAAGGAGGAGGACAAGATTTTCAGCGTTCTGGAAATCGGCTATTTCTGGGAACGTAACCGTCGATATACGGAAGCATTGAAAATCTATGACGAAGTACTCACTACCGCGCATCTCAATCCGGAAGTCCGCGCCGCGCTCCTGGTGCATAAATCATTCTGCCATTCCATGCTGAGCAGGTACGACCAGTCGAAGAAAATCTACGAGCAAGTGATCAACATGTACCCTAATACCGATGCGGGCATTTTGTCGTGGAAACTGCTCGATTTCATCACTTCCATGGAAAAAGAACGTGAATCCGTGAAAAAAATGCAACTTTCGGCGATGGACAAGGGGAAACAGTTCTATCTCTTGATGGACTTCCGCAATGCGATCAAGAGTTACTCCACATATCTTTCCGGACAGCAATCAGGTAAAAATGTCGTGGAAGCGCGTTTCTACAAAGGAAGATCCCATGAAGAGCTCGGTGAGACCGAAGAGGCGCTTCTTGAATACCGAACGGTGATGAAGCTGGATGCCACGCACCAGTGGGCCCGCCAGGCCAACCGACGCATGCTGATGCTGGGTGAATTCTACGATCGGCAGAAGGGTATCGCTGAAGAGGCCAAGCGGCAGCTCGATGCGTACCAGGATCAGGTGTTCATCAGGAATGTCGAGAAGTATGCCGCGTTCGCGGGCAAGAGCACGCTCAAAGGTGAACTGGCGAGAGAAGCTGAAGAGCACGGAAAAGCTCCGTCAACTGAAGACAGCATATTCCAGTTGATCAACCGGATCGGGAGTCTCGATCTGACCGGCAACCAGGCGGGCAAGCGGCGTGAAATGGAAAAGATCGAACGCGACCTGCTGGACAAGGGTACGCTGAGCAAAGCGGAAATAAAGGAACTCCAGCGGCGTCAGTATCTAGCCGACAATCCCTATCGAAGACCGAGCGCGCTGAAAAGGTATATCGATGAAAACTCGAGTGAATTGAGGTATATCTACAACAAGCGGCTGCGGACCGGGGTTAAGCTGTCAGGCAGGATGCTCGTGGAAATGAGGATCAAGGCTGACGGGATGGTGACGGAGACGAAGCTGATCCAGTCTGATATGGGTGATACCCAGTTTGAACAACGCATACTGGAGCAGATCCGCACCTGGAGATTCAAGGCCGTGCCCGATTCTCTTGGTTCTCTCACAGTTAATTATCCGTTCGAGTTCATGGAGGAGGATTGAGTACCGCCATCCCGGAATACATTTCCGTGGAGAGCGTCCGGTCTTCAGGACGCGAGGTCTCCGGCGGTAGGGAGAGCGTCTATCCCTCCACCCTTCGTTCCTTTGTACAGCGCGACCGAATTTGCGAAACGCGCAGCACTGAAAGGGTCGAAACCGCGTGCGATACAGTGCAGAAATCCTCCGCAGAACGCGCTCCCGACCAGGGAAACATCCGTGACGGATTCGTTTCGTGAAACCTGCGGAATTTCTTCGATCTTACCGTCATAACCGACCAGGCATCCGTCTTTGCCGGTTTTTACCACAACGATCGAGATCCCCCTGTCCCATAAAAATCCGACGACATCCAGGGGTCGCTCGTAACCGAAGAGCGCTTTCGTTTCGTCGGGAGCGGATGGAAAAATCACGTCAATGAGCGGTAAAACGCTCCACAGACTCTCTTTCGCATCCTCGAGCGACCACCGCTGGAGCCTTAGATTGGGATCGTATGCGACCATAATATCATTACTGTGAGCCAGGTGGAACGCCTTGAAAACGGCGTGTCGCGCGGCCCGGGAAACCGACTGCAGTTCGCTTGACGCATAAACTATCCTGGTCGTTTCGATCAGGTCTTCGTAAATCAGGGACGGTACGATGTGCTCGGAAGCGTTTCCAGGCCTGTGGAAAAGGTATTCCCGCTGTTCGGTAAAACGGCTGCTGGTAAAATAGATGCCGTTATACCCCTGGGTGGTGATGAGATGATCGATGTTGATGCCCTGCGTCGTAAGTCTTTCACGAATAAGAGAATGGAACGGATCGCGCGCCACGGACGAGACCAGCACGACTCCGGAACCGAGGCGGGCCGCGGTCGCGGCAGTGACGATATCCGCACCGCCGATATCTTTTTCGTATGTCTGCGTCCGGCATACGTCGCCTTCGCACCGGAACTCGATGAAGCATTCACCGATAACGAGTATGTCGTAGTCGCGGACCTGCGGTTGTATCATCGGGCTTCGGTCACAATGAGTGCGAAACGGTTGATGAGATCTTCGATTTCTTTTTGTCGTGCAAGGGAAGTGAGCCATTCCGATGGAATGCTGTCCATACCGTGGACCAGTCCGGAAAGCCCACCGGCAACGGCTCCGGTGGTATCGGTATCGAGGCCCATATTGACAGCAGACATAATGACGTCGTAACTGCTGTCATGCCGGAACAGGCACCATATGCTCGCCTCCAGGGTATCGACGACATAACCGGAGGAATTGATCTCGCCCTCGGAGAGGCGGAGAATCTCCAGCGAGAGAATGCGCATGTAGTGTGACAGATCCGGAGAAAAGGCTCCGTTGTTGCCGTAGAATTCGAGCGCATGTGAAGCGGCCCGTCGGAGGGCCAGACTCTTGTCTCCCCCGGAAAGCAGCAGCTCCCTTACCAGAAGGGAGTAAATTCCGCAGCCGATGAGCGCGCGCGGGTGCGCATGGGTCACTGCGGAGACTTCGTGTACGTGCTCCAGCATGACCGGTACCTGTTCACCGCTGAAATACAAAGCCGCGGGAAGTATTCTCATGAGGGAACCATTTCCGTTGTCTTCTTCCGACTTTCCTCCGGAATGTCTCGCGGAAACGCCGGAATTCCTTATTCTATCGAGCGCGAGAAACGTGGTCAGGCCGGCATCGAAAATGTAACCGTCCGGCGTCCAGTGAGCGTCAAATATCCACTGACAGAACGTTTTTCCCAGGTCCTCTATATCATAGGTCCCGCGTAGGAGGCTCTCCATCGTACAAAGGATCATGGAACTGTCATCCGACCAGGTGCCCTGCGGATGGTCGTACCTGCCGTAACCGAGCATGTTTTTGAATGAACAGAGCGAATGCTCATTTCGCGGAGTCGATTCCACCGGGACTCCAAGCGCATCACCCACGATGGCTACCTGAAGCGAAGCCGTGATTTTTTCCTGCATATTCACCATATTCATGATATAGCACTAATAATACTTCAGGAACAAGGCTTTTGCCATGAAAAAGAGTGCGCCAGGTCAATACTGCCCTGAAAAGCGCACTTCTTGATACCGCATCGTATACCTGTGGTACCGGGGTCATTTCAGGTGCTTACGGGTCGGCAGCGGAATGTTGACTGTATTTGAAGCGGAAGGAGCCTCCAATACCCGAAAGCCATCCATGTATGAGACCGCGCGTGTGCGGATGATATCCGTTATCGGGATTTGTAGTTTCTTCCGGCTTTTTTTTTCGCTGCCTTTCCGGCGAGGGGCTCCACTCGCTTGTCGTCGGTCACTTCGGAAGCGGTGATGGGCGGGAGGTCGTTTTGCCCGGTCGTGAGCGGATGGTATTTTTCCGATTACCTGCCCCGGTAAGAGAGGACAATGTGATCCCTATGGGATTTTCAG
>CAZGVZ010000215.1:0-7101 GCA_964529145.1 uncultured Fibrobacteraceae bacterium
ACGGATTGACCATATTCGGTCCGTCGAGAGCAGCGGCCGAGATAGAAGGCAGCAAGGCGTTCTCCAAGGAGCTCATGAGGAAGTACCGGATTCCCACCGCTGATTACGCCGTCTTTACCGGAAAAGAGGGAGCGCTCGCGTATCTTCATGAAAAAGGTGCACCGATCGTCATCAAGGCCAGCGGACTTGCCGCGGGCAAGGGAGCGATCGTGTGCGATACTTTGACACAGGCAGAAACCGGGCTCCGCGATATTTTTGACGGGAAGCTGTTCGGCGATGCCGGAAACACCGTGGTGATGGAAGAGAAGATGACAGGAGAGGAACTGTCGGTGTTCGTGATTACCGACGGTAAATCGTACCGGATACTTCCGACCAGCCAGGACCACAAAGCGATCGGGGACGGCGATACCGGACCCAACACAGGCGGCATGGGCGCCTACGCACCCGCGCCGCTTGCCACTCCGGAGCTGATTCGACTGGTGGAAGAACGCATCGTCGTACCCACCCTGAGCGCCATGGAGACTGAAGGCAGGCGGTACCAGGGCCTGCTCTACTGCGGAATCATGATCACCGACGACGGACCCAAAGTGGTCGAATATAACTGCCGCTTCGGTGATCCGGAAACACAGGCGGTGCTTCCTCTCGTTACCTGTGACTGGTTCGACCTGTTCAGGTCGTGCGCGGCAGGAAAACTCTCCTCCAAAAACTGGTCGATCTTTCCCGGTTACGGAGTCTCGGTCGTCCTCGCCTCGGAAGGATATCCCGGCACGATCGAAAAAGGAAGAATCATCGACGGACTCGATGAAACCGAACACGCCCAGGCCAACCTCGACATTTACCATGGGGGCACCACTCTTGACTCAGAAGAGCGGATCGTGACCGGCGGCGGAAGGGTGCTCGCGATCAGCGCATGGGCGGAGACTTTGACTGATGCCATTTCTTCAGCCTACGCCGGGGTCGAAAAGA
The DNA here is from genome assembly GCA_964529145.1 of uncultured Fibrobacteraceae bacterium. Lineage (GTDB taxonomy): Bacteria > Fibrobacterota > Chitinivibrionia > Chitinivibrionales > Chitinispirillaceae > JAFGNB01. The sequence continues at coordinate 967 of CAZGVZ010000215.1, forward strand.
TTTCATTCAGAGGGAAGACATACCGCAGGGACATAGGTGCAAAAGGGCTCGCAAGACTGATCCGGCAGTCCGCGTGAAGTGGCCGGGGAGAACGGTTGTCATAAGAAAGGAGCGGGCGCGAAATGCTGAAAATAGGAATCGTAATGGGCTCGGAAACCGATCGGCCGGTTGCGGAAAAAGCGTTCGAAACACTTAACGAGTTCGACGTACCCTGCGAAATCAAGGTGATCTCGGCGCACAGGAATCCCCAAAGAGTCCGTGCATATGCGCGTTCAGCCGCCGACAATGGTTTCGGCGCAATAATCGCCATAGCCGGCCTGGCCGCGCATCTTCCGGGAGTGATCGCGAGTATGACCCTTCTTCCGGTGATCGGAGTACCCGCAGCGGGCAGCCCTCTCTCAGGAGTGGACGCGCTGTACTCGATCGTGCAGATGCCCGCGGGAGTTCCGGTGGCGTGCGTCGGGATCGGCAACGGCAAAAACGCGGCGCTACTCGCGTTGCAGATACTGTCCCTTGCGGAACCGGCGCTGGTCGATAAAATGCAGTCCTACAGAGCGCGGTTCGGAGACGATGCCGACGGCTGACAGGATCGGGCTGCATGAGCTCTGCTGTCCCGGAGGCGAAGCCCTTCTGCAGGGCATAATCCGTCGCATCGAGCGCGGAGCTGTTTTCGTATATCCCACGGAAACGTTGTACGGTATAGGCGGCAGATACGACAGAAGTGATGTATATAAGAGAATCTGCGCGGCAAAGGGGCGCGACGAACGGCGAAAAATGATCCTGCTTGCCGCTGAAAGAAGCGCGTTCGCCTCATTGAATCTTTCCTTCCCGGACATCGCGGAGTACCTCGCCTCCGCCATTTGGCCTGGACCGCTCACGATGGTCCTTACATCCGGATCCGGGGAGATAGCGGTCAGGGTTTCCGATCATCCCTTCATTACAGGGCTGGGGCGCTTTTTCGGGATTCCGCTCTTTTCCACAAGCGCGAACCTCAGCGGATACGATTACAGCTCCGATCCTGGGGTCATATACCGGACCTTCTCCTCGCGTGTCGATTTCATGGTTGACGCGGGAGTACTGCCATATTCCGATCCATCAACCGTCATCCGTGTATCCCCGGCCGGAGAAGTGACTCTTCTTCGCGAAGGACGCGCCGCGAAGGAGATCATGCTCATGGTATCGGAATTCCGGGACCGGTGTCCGGATGTTCCCGGGAATGCGGAAATCACTTCAGACCCTGATCGCACGATTGATTTACAATGAGATGCCAAGCGGGGCAACAGCGCCGGATACCTTACGCTTGTAGAACGAAGTGACGATCATCCGATTCTGGTCAGAGCAAGGGTATCTCCGTATCCGGCCGTTTCCGGCTGACCTCCACGATTTCGACAGCGGTTTTGCCGCCGCAGGTCATGGCGCGTTCAATAATTCTATGGACCAATCCTGAATGAAGGTCGAGAGCGGCCCTGAATGGAGCCCAGAAACGTCGGCAGGGATCCGCGATCCAGGCTTTTCCATTCTCTCCGAGCAGCCGTTCGACCGCTTCGATCACCGGTCCTATAAACCGTTCTTCATACAGAATATCGGAAGCGATCAGAAGATCGAAACACCGCCTGAACGGGAGAGATCGCCAATCGGCGCAACACACCCTTGGAACGCCGCCGTTGAGATCCATATTATGAGCCGTAAACCTGCATCCGCACCAGGAGATGTCGGTGGCGATCACGGTATGTCTGCGGGCGGCAAGCGCGCCCGCCGCGATCCCGAGTCCGCACCCGAGATCGCAAACCTTCCAGTCGTTCGGTAATGGCCGGCTTAACAGAAAAGAGACAAGAATTTCCGATGAAGGCCAGCATTCGGCCCAGAAAGGGTGGTGTCGATCGTGTATCTCGCTCTCTTCCGGAATGGCGCCCAGCACAGCTTCCATACTGGAAGGCCGGATGAAATGAAAAACGGAACCGCCAAGATTCAATGAAAAAGAGGCAGGTGAAAAAGGGAATACGGCCGGCTGCGGCATATGCTTCGCTCCTGGATATGAGATGATACCAAAGCGAAGGAAAATACTCCAATTCTGCCGTGCGACACACTTCTCAATTCTTAGAGATTGTCCGTAAGGGATCGGGCGAACGCGACGGTGCGGTGATTCAGGCATTGCGGCCGGTGCCACCGTAGCATGACAAGGATCGTTTCCAACGGCGGTTAGTATATTTCTACTATGAACGAAGGACATTCGGGTGAGGAACGGGCATTGCCCGAATCCGGGGAAGAAAACCTGGGAGCCGGTACCGAAAATGACCGGGAACCCGCGATCGGCAATTCACCCCGGGGATCCTGGTATGAAGAACCGGAACAGCACTCCTCCGTTCGTATCAGCAGGTATGCGATTCTGGGGCTTCTTGCCGCACTGGCGATAGGAACATACCCGATCATCAGGGTATTTCTCATTCCCATTGTCCTCGCGGCGACATTTACCACACTCTTCTATCCCCTACATCGCAAATTCCTGAAGATTTTCAGGCAGAATTCCGTCATGAGTTCCCTGGCAAGCTGCCTCGTTCTTTTTCTTTGCCTGGTTATTCCTGCCTATCTCGTCACACATCTGGTAGTACTTCAGATGATCAATCTGTACCAGACTATAGAACCTGCGATAAAGGATATCGTGACCCGCGGAGAACAGAGCGATTTCATACGCTGGATTCGTAATCTCGGGATTCTGAGATGGCTCGGAAGAGCGGATATTGATGTGACGAATCTTTTGCAAAACGCGATGAGCACTTTTCTTTCCCTGGGAAGCAAAATCGTGAACATCACCTCGGCAGGTTTTCTCGGATTCCTCACCAATCTGGCGATCGTGTTCTTTACCATGTTCTATTTCTTCATGGACGGGGAAAAGCTGGTGAAACGGATAAAATTCCTTTCACCGATCCGGGACGATTACGAGGACATGATCTTCTCCCGTTTTCTCATGATTTCACGTGCGACCGTGATGGGGACTTTCGTCATAGGCCTCATACAGGGAGGAATGGGCGGCCTTGCGCTCCTTGTTTTCGGTATCGATTCCTGGCTGCTGTGGGGATTCATAATGATCCTACTTGCGATAATTCCACTGCTCGGAACATGGCTGGTGCTCATTCCCGCGGGTGTGATACAAATGATAACCGGGCATCTGTGGAAAGGCCTCGGGATCATCGCCGCGAGCCTTGTGGTTTCGAACATCGACAGTCTCATCCGTCCGCGACTCGTCGGGAAAGGCGCGAAGCTGCACGACCTGATCATATTTTTTTCGACGTTGGGCGGCATCGCGGCGTTCGGAATCATGGGTTTTATCGTGGGACCGGCGATCGCCGCCCTGTTCGTCGCGGTGCTGGATATATACAGCACCGAGTTCGAGTCACAATTGACTGAAGCGAACAAGCGGTGAGGAACGCTTCGAGCGGCTTATCCGGGATCGCAGGGCGCGCATGCGAGTCATTTTCGCGTCTCCGCTCACGGAGGATGGAATGTACGGGGAGATCACGTTGAAACACCTGCATGTCACGTGTGCAATCATCGAGCGCGGCGGCATGGTGCTCGCGGCGCAGCGGGGAGAGGGAGACGGCATGCAGTTCAAATGGGAATTTCCCGGAGGGAAAATCGATCCGGGAGAAACCGCGGAGGAGGGTCTTCGGCGCGAGCTGCGCGAAGAACTAGATATCGAAGTGAGGGTACTGCGGAGACTTTCTTCTTCCACGCACGATTATCCTTCTTTCAGAATTACCCTGCATCCCTTCGTCTGTTTCATTGAAGCGGGGGAACCGGCGCTTCACGCCCATGCGGCAATCGTATGGAAAGCGCCTGATGAATTGCGCCTGCTGGACTGGGCCGGGGCGGACATACCTGTGATAGAGATGTATCTCGAAGGGTTGCGGGATGATTGTCGCCTGCCTGCAGCCAGGCCGGATCCTCGGAAGCTGTAATAGTTTCGGTGATACGCTCCCATTAATTCCCGAAACATAACTCCGGTTCGGAGGGAATGTCGCAGCCGCATTCATGATTCATGGATCCAGTTCCGGCCAGTTCCCGTAAATTACCGCGGGCAGGGCTCCGTTTCCAGCCAGAACCGCCATGGCAGGTTTTTCCAGTAGTCACCGGCGTAGTCGACATTTTTCCTGGGCCCGGAGGTGATGCGGCCTCCGGCGTGACCGTTTTCGACCCAGATCCTTCGTGAGGTCGCCAGGTTTTCTCCGTAAAAACTGCGGTCGATGCCAAGCTTCCTGGAAAGAATACCCGGGCCGTTGCAGCCTTCGAGGCACCGTATGAACACCGCCTGCGGTTCCTCCTCTTTTCCTGTCACGATATTGAGCAGCCAATACATGCCGTAGATCATGTATACATAGATATGTCCGCCGGTCGCGAACATTATCGAATTCCTTGCCGTTTTCCCTTTGCTGGCATGGCAGGCGAGATCCTCGGTTCCGCGGTACGCTTCGGTTTCCCTGATGGTGTACCAGGTGACGTTTTCACCTCTCCTTACGAACAACTTCTTTCCAAGCAGTTTCGGGGCGACTACGAGTACATCCTGTGAAAAAAAACGGGTTCCCAGACGTGATGCCATATGTCCTTGATCCGTGTGCGGAGAAGCGGATGAACCGTTTCCACCGCACGATGCCTTCTGGTATGCTAATTGGTTGAGATAATTGTAAAAATACACTTGCCGCCGGAAATTCGCGAACGGCATCTTAAATGGTCACGGATACCGAACATGGAAATTGTAATAATTCTGATACTGATCGCCATCAACGGATTCTTCGCCCTCTCTGAAATCGCGTTCGTATCCTCCCGGAGGGATCTGATCGAATCGGAACGCGAACGCGGCCACCGGCACGCGGCGAAAGTTCTAGGCATGATGGATGAGCCGGATCGCTTTCTTTCTTCCATACAGGTCGGTATTACACTGGTCGGAATCATTTCCGGAGCGTACGGCGGGATCGCCCTTGCGGATGATTTTGCTGCGGTAATCGCCCGGATCGGGCTTCCACCTGCGGTCACCTACGACATTTCACTGGTCCTCGTGGTCGGGGCCATTACATATCTGTCAATAGTACTCGGAGAACTTGTTCCGAAAGCCATAGGGCTCCGGAATCCCGAAAAGGTGATCCTTACAGTGATTCCGGCGGTCCGTTTCTTTTCGATTCTCACCAGCCCTCTGGTCACTCTGCTGAGCGTATCCACAAGAATGACGCTGCGTATCTTCGGTTTCACACTCTCGGGAATCGATTATTCCGACGATCCGTTCGCGGAAATTCTCGGTATCGCCAGGAGTGCGGCGGTAAGGAACAAGATCAGTCGCGAGCAGGAGAGTATCATTGCCAACACGGCCCTCTTGAGATCGACGAAGCTTTCGGAGATCATGGTCGAGTTGACGGAGGTGAAGATGCTGATTACCGACATGAGTCTCGAGGAGGCTCTGGTAGCTTCACATGTGCATCATCATACCAGGTTTCCGCTCGCGGAATCCTCTACCGGAGAGATCGTGGGATATATCAATTTCAAGGATATCGTTACCGCGCTCCGTATCAATCCCGCCAACGCATCGCTGTACGGAATACGCAGGCCCATGATCTCTTTTCAAGAGAACGATCCGATCGATCTGGCGCTGCGCCGCCTTATAGCTACACGTCAACACATCGCCCTCGTCCGGACCCTTGAGGGCCTGCCTCTCGGAATGGTCACGCTGGAGGACATTCTCGAGACGATCGTCGGAGATATCGATGACGAGTACGATGTGGTGCCGGACCACCTTTATGAAATATCTCCGGGCCGTTATATCGCAGGTGGCGGTGTAGCCATGAAACGGCTGCGCCAGGTACTTGGAGGGACGTTTCCGGAGGATGAGCGCACGGTCGCCTCCTGGCTCAGGGAACGATGCGGTCCGGACCTCAGGGCCGGTATGACCGTGACCTACGAAGGGTATATGTTCATTGTCAGGAAAGTCAGCAGGACGCGAATCCATGAAGTGATCGTGGATAGAAGAAGCGCTCCATGATTCGATGCCCGGTCCGGGAAATCGGGAAACCTCTTCGCAAAGAGTCGTGTGATGAAGACCCGCCGAGCGGTCGGTGCAGCCGGGTACCTGAACCATGCACCGCAAGGGGT
>CAZGVZ010000216.1:0-258 GCA_964529145.1 uncultured Fibrobacteraceae bacterium
AACGGATCGTCTGCACGAGATAAGCCGTTCTACCGGGGAAATCTGTTCGAAATCCGATTAAGGTAAAGATGTGTCTCGAATCGTGGCGGCCTGTCGGATACCGAACACGAACGATGTTTCGAAATCATTCACAGGAAAAAGTTATTTTTCCTTGAGCGGAACAACCACATGGAAACGCTTCAACACGACAATCCCGAACTATCCCTCGCCTACGGATTCCTGCAGAACACCGCGGAAAACGTGTTCCTTACCGGCAAG
>CAZGVZ010000216.1:283-3555 GCA_964529145.1 uncultured Fibrobacteraceae bacterium
AAAACCACGTTTCTCCACAACCTCAGGAGGTCCTCGCCAAAGCGTATGATCATCCTCGCGCCCACCGGAGTGGCGGCCATCAATGCAGGCGGAGTGACCATCCACTCGTTTTTCCAGATGCCTTTCGGACCCTGGATTCCCGGAGGAAGGGAGATGGCTGCCGGTGGGGACTTTGACAAAGGGCTCTCTGCGAAACATCATCATTTCAGTCGCGAAAAACGCAACATCATCAGGAGCGTCGACCTGATCGTCATCGATGAAATCAGTATGGTCAGGGCCGATCTGCTTGACGGCATCGATGAACTCCTGAGGCGGTTTCGGGACCGGGGTAAACCATTCGGCGGCGTGCAGCTCTGCATGATCGGAGACATTCAGCAGCTGGCGCCTGTAGTGAAGGACGAAGAGTGGGAGGTCCTCAAACAGTATTATGAAACTCCTTTTTTCTTCGGAAGCACCGTGCTCAAAGAGTCGAGTTACGTTACCATAGAACTCAAGAATGTCTACCGGCAGAGTGATCCGGTGTTCATCGACCTGCTCAACAGGGTACGCCGCGCCGACGGAGATCCGGAGACGTTCTCTCGAATAAACAAAAGATATGTCCCGGATCTGGATCCGGAAGCCGAAGGATGCATCATTCTCACCACGCATAATCATCAGGCGAAGAGGATCAATGAAGAACGCATGGGCAAGCTGAATGGCGCATCCTTCACGTTTACCGCCCGGGTAGAGGGCGATTTTCCTGAATATTCCTTTCCCACCGATTCCGAACTGGTGATGAAAAGCGGCGCCCTGGTAATGTTCGTCAAAAACGATCCGTCTCCTGAAAAACGCTACTTCAACGGTAAGATCGGAACGGTGACCTCCATCGGAGAAGAAATCATTTACGTGAAATCTCCGGATGACGGTACAACGGTCGCCGTCGGGCCTGAGACATGGCAGAACGCGCGGTACGGAATCGACGAAGCGGGAGAGATCGTGGAGACGGTCATCGGAACATTCACCCAGTATCCTCTAAAAGCCGCCTGGGCGATTACCATCCACAAGAGCCAGGGGTTGACGTTTGATAAAGTGGTCATAGACGCCGCGGCGGCGTTCGCACACGGGCAGGTCTATGTGGCTCTGAGCAGGTGCAGGAGTCTCGATGGGCTCTTTTTGACCTCGCCGCTTTCTCCCCGGGTACTCGTAAAGAATGCCTCGGTTTCCGAATTCTCGGAAAAGATACGGCAGAACCAGCCCGAAAAGGAGCAATTGCAGAAAGCGGCGGTCGCTTACAGGCAATCGCTGCTCTATGAGCTCTTCGATTTTTCGCGTATTCAAAATCAATCCGGATATCTCCTGAGGAATCTGTTTCAGAATAAGGAGATACTTTTTCCCGGAGCGCTGGAGTCTTTCCGGACCATGGACGTGACGATCACCACCCGGATGGTCGCGGTAGCCGCCAGGTTCAACCGTGAAATCGAACGTCTGCTCTTGGAAAACCCGGAGATCGGATCAAACCTGAGGCTTCAGGAACGGGTGAAAAAAGCCACGAGCTATTTCAAGGAGTTGCTGAACTCCTGTGCCGCCGAACTGGCGCATGCCGAAGATAAACTCGATATCGACAACAAGGATATACGCAAGGTGATAACCGTAAGTTTACAACGGCTACAGGCGGACATTCTTTCCAAGGTGGCGTGCATGGAATCCTGCGGGGAGGGTTTTACGCTGAAGGCGTATCTGGAAGCGAGGTCAAAAGGCACCATGGAGAAACCCGTCTCGAAAAAACGCGGTCCGGCCCGGCCGGAGGCTGATGATGGCGACACTCCCGCCGCGGATGCCGCGCTTCTGGCTCGGTTGAAGGAATGGCGGCACGGTAAAGCGAGGGAGGAGGATATACCTGAATTCATGATTTTACATCAAAGTACGATGATGCGGATCGCATCGGCACTTCCCTCTTCTCCGGAGGCGCTCAAAGGTATCAGGGGCATGGGGAAAAAAAAGGTGGGCCGTTTCGGGGAAGAGATTCTGCGGCTCGTTTCTGATCGTCGCTCTGAAAACGATATGGAATCCTCCCCTGCGACCGAGTTGTCATTGGATAAAAACGCCGAATGCGGAAAAGAGAAAATACCTACCAGGAAATTAACCTTCGACCTTTTCGAGTCGGGCAGGTCCCTTTCCGAAATAGCTTCCGAAAGGAATCTGGCCCTGTCGACAATTGAGGGCCACCTGGCGCACTATATAAAGAACGGTGATCTCGGTATCGACCGGTTTTTATCTTTCGACAAGGTTTCGAGAATACGGGAGTACTTTCTTGCACGGGAGAAAAGGGAGCTGTCCCCCGCAAAGAGTCATTTCGGTGAAGAGTTCACGTATGGAGAACTCAGGATGGTGCTGGCGCATATGGATCGTGAGAGGGAGTGAAGGAAAGAGACCCGAATCGCTGATCAATGCGGTGAAAAGGACCGCTAGGCTTTCCGGCCATTACTTACTGGTGCATGCGGCATAGGAAACCGACACTTCCAGGATGTTAAGCACGAGGGAAGCGATATGGCGATTACGGTGCTGCAGTCACCGGACTCTTTACGCTTGCTGAACAGGGTGAAACCGCTATCTCCGGCAGTGGAGCAAGACGTCTGCTGAGAACGTATTTTACCCGCTTCAAACAAACCACCTCCGGTGGTGTGGCTGACTGCCCGGGTTGAGTTGCGGGGCGGATCACAGTGTCCGGCGGGCACCCTTAGCGCACTCCCAGAGAAATCCGCTACCGTGGCAGCAGTCCCCCCTGTTCCACCTGTTTGATCAAAAGCTCGGTGAACTCGTCGGCGGGTATCGGCTTACTGAACAGGAATCCCTGTACCTGATCGCATTGCAATGGATGGTCGAACGACCATTTCATGGAACGGAGACGATCCAGTTGCTCCCTGGTCTCCACTCCCTCTGCCACGACCCGGATATTCAGGCCGTGAGCCATTGCCAGGATCGACATGACGATGGCTGCGTCTGCCGGGTCGTCCACCAGGTGCTGCGTGAAGAAACGGTCGATTTTCAGGGCATGCACCGGAAGATTTTTCAATCGGCCGATAGAGGAGTAGCCGGAACCGAAATCGTCGATGAACAATTGTATTCCATGCTCATACAGGGTGCTCAGGATTTTTACGGATCTGTCGATATCGTGCATCGCTGTTGTCTCGGTGATCTCCAGGATCAGCTGCGGCGGCTCCAGGCCGCTCTCGTGAAGATTTTCCAGGACCATTTCAGCGCCCAGCTCTCCGGACTGGATGGAGGCGGAGATG
>CAZGVZ010000216.1:3565-7098 GCA_964529145.1 uncultured Fibrobacteraceae bacterium
CCGTGCAGAGATGTTTACCGCGACTGGGAGTGTCCCGAATCCCTCTTTTTGCCATTGGGCGCACTGCCTGCAGGCTGTGACCAGCACCCATTCGCCAATCGGCACGATCAGGCCTGTGGATTCGGCGATGGGAATGAAGGTGAGCGGTGACACGACCGTGTCTTCGGAACGCTGCCATCGAAGCAACGCTTCCACACCCGTGATTTTTCCTGTATTCAATTCTATGAGCGGCTGATAATAAAGACGCAGTTCCTCGTTCTCGATCGCTTTCCGCAGGGCATTGGTAAGAAGCATTTTCTGCTCGGCATCCCTGTTCATCCATGAGGAGAAATGGGAAAAATTATTCCCACCGGCACCTTTGGCACTATACATGGCAATATCGGCGTCCTTGAGAAGCGTCTCGATGTCCTCTCCGTCATCGGGAAAGAGGCTGATACCGATGCTGGGGGTGATATGAAGTTCGCGATTCCCGATCGTGAATGGAGCTATGAATGCCTGAAGCAACCGCTCGACGATACTCGCCGCATCCTGTGCCTCTTTCAAATCCCCTAGAATCATTATGAATTCATCTCCGCCCATGCGCGCCACAGTATCGCACTCCCGAACGAATTTTGAAAGGGTCCGCGCCACCTCCCGCAGTAAACGATCGCCGATATCATGCCCCAGTGTATCGTTGACCTCCTTGAAACGATCCAGGTCAAGCAGCAAAAAGGCGATGCGTCCTCCCGATCGACGCGCTCTCAGGATGGCCTGAACGAGTCGATCGTAGAGTAGAAGGCGGTTGGGCAGGTCAGTCAGGTGGTCATGAGTTGCCATATGTCTGAACCGCTCCTCGGCTTTCATCTGTTCGAGCGACGCATCCTGGAGTTGAGATGTCTTGAGCTCAAGCGACCTGTTTACCTGCTGCAGTTCGTGCAGCCGAGTTTCCAGCTCTTCATGAAGCAGCGCGTTATCGAGTGAAAGCGCAAGCTGGTTGGCGAACACGCTGCCCTTTTGAAACTCCAGGTGGACGAATTCCGGAGACTCTTTCAAGCGAAGAAGAACCAGCCGGCCGAGTGAATGATCGCGCGCGGTGAGGGAGTACGCCAATACCGATCCGAACTTCACGGCCTCCGGCAGTTCCGACAGGGCAGGTATCCCCGGGGAGGGGATGCGGAACGAACCTACTTCGGTGGCAGTGTACTGCTCAAAATCCTGCAGCAACGCTTCGGACGGATATTCACTCCCGGGGAGGCGATACACCTCCCCAGCCTCGTTTTTCGTTTCGTGACATCTCACCAGAAGCCCCACTTCATCTGCGTGCAGCGTCTTTCGGGCAAGGTCGAGCACCATCGTCACGATATCCGAGTAACGAAGCGTCGTGAGCAACTCCCGGCTGGCTTCGTACAGCGTGACGATACCCGCCAGGTGACGCTTCTGAATCGCCCTTTCAAGGAGTAGCTTCAATTCCCCAAGGTCATAGGGTTTCTGGATGAAATCATAAGCGCCGTTTTTAAGGCAGGAAACGGCGGTCTCCACGGTTGCATACCCGGTTGCCACGATCACCTCGACTTCCGGATCGATGGCCTTGAGCGCCTCGACCGTCTCGGCGCCATCGATTCCGGGCATTTTGAAGTCGGTGATGACCAGGTCGAATTTCCGGTTTCTGATAGCCTTGATGCCTGCCGTCCCGTTCTCGACCGCCTCGACCTGAAAACCCTCCTGTCCGAGCTCGTAAGAGAGCATCTCCCTCATTCCGCGCTCATCATCTATTACAAGAACGGACGCATGCGTGGTCATTTGTATTGTAACTCCCAACCCGGACTGGCCGGATTAAAGACAGGCTGCCACTGTTATGCCAAAGGTACCTCTAAGACTCGTTTTTTATTCCGTCCTGCTTCAAAGATCGCAGGTTTCGTTGTATTCGGCGGACCATATTTTCTTAGAGATGTGATCTTTCCGTGCGCCTGGCCAGCATCCTTTCGCTCTGGTTAAATACAAAACTGAATAATGGAAATGCCTTTACCAGATGTAACAGAATATTCTGTCTGAAGATGCCAGATAATTCTGAATATGGGCAGAAAATTCCAGGTATTCATCAACGATTACACTCCGATTCCCGCATCGGAATCCGATCGCAGCCCGGGATTCGCACCCGCATAATGGTACCCTTGCCAATTTGGGTTTCCATGTCGATCGTCCCCCCGCACTGCCGGACAAACTCGTACACGATACTCAGGCCGAGGCCGGTTCCTTTCCCGACCTCCTTGGTCGTGAAAAAGGGCTCGAAAATCCGGTCGCGGATCTCCCCGGCGATTCCTGAACCGTTGTCCTCGACTTCGAACACGGCATTCGAGCCCTCGTCACAGCGCGCACGAAGGTGTATACGTCCCTCCGTGCCAACGGCATCTAAAGCGTTGTCGGTCAGATTGACAAGCATCTGTTCGAGCTGAAGAGGGCTTGCCAGGATGAAGAACATGTCTTTTTCCGCTTCGACGACGATTTCGACGCCCTTGGAAAGGGCACGATCCCGGATACGCCGGCCGATGTCCTGCACCAGCGCTCCGGCGTCCATCCTTTCCTTCGGCATGATGCTGTACCGTGAAAAGGAGAGAAGCGAGCGGACGAGATTCTGGCATCGCAGGGCTTCTCGGATTATTGAACTGAGCGGAAGGCGGTTTATCTCCGTCTCCGGCGTGATCCTTTTCTCCATTCCCTGTGCAAACCCGAGAATAACCCCGAGCGGATTGTTGATTTCATGTGAAATACCCGCGGCGACCCTCCCGATCGCCGCCATTTTCGACGCCTGAAGAAGCTCCGCCTGTGTCTCCTTGATGATCTTCAGGTTCTCCTCAAGCTGTACGTTCTGCTCCCTGGTGATCGAGAGGGTACGGGCGATCAGGCGCTCCTGACGCCGAATCCTGATGAGATTGGCCGCGCGCGCGGTAATCTCCTCGCGATTGAACGGTTTTACCAGGTAATCGTTCGCCCCGGATTGCAGCCCCTGGAGCTTCATCGAGGTTTCCGCCTTTGCAGTTACCAGAAGCACCGGGATGTTCCGAATCCCGTCGGGAGCGGATTTTATTTTTTCGCAAAGCTCATACCCGCTCATCACCGGCATCATGACGTCTGAAACGATCAGGTCGGGCCGGAGCTTCCGGGCGGCCCGGTACCCCTGCAACCCGTCTCTGGCGCCGATAAGACGGTAGTGGGGATCCAGCACCGACATGATGTAGTCCCTCATTTCGTCGGAATCATCCACGACAAGTACAAGCGGTTTTTCAGTCTCGTCAGCCGGCTCGGGACCTGGCGATTCGATAGCGGCCTCCATCGGTGCGGTTTCGACCTCTTCACCGGAACCGTCGTCTACGAAAAGCTCGAACGGGGAATGATCCGGCCGTGCCGAAGTGGTCTCGAATTCGACGGCATCGCTCGGCCGCAAACCCCGCGCCACCGGGGAGGAGGAGGACACGGCGATAAGGCCTGCATCGAGATGCGCGCATCCGAACGGAAACCGAAGTATGAACGTGCTGCCCGCACCTAGCCGGCTCTGC
>CAZGVZ010000217.1:0-526 GCA_964529145.1 uncultured Fibrobacteraceae bacterium
CATCGCCATTCTTGAAGCGTATGGAGTCCAGTGCTTCGCACTGTTTCCGTTATACGCTTGGTCCCCTCAAGCCAGACCACGGCTTTTAGTCGTGGTAGTTTGATTACCACTGCCTGTGCAGGGGCACGCCATGGCGCATGGCGTGCCCCTGCCCGCTTAAAACAAGAAGGATGCACCGCATTCCAAGGTGCCGCCATACCCCCACCGGCAGAGCAGGTGGTTTTCGCTCTGATCAGTAAGCGTGAGGATTCCGCTGACTGCAGCACCTTCGTATCGTACCGCTTTCCTCGTGTTGATTCCCGGAAGGTTGCCTCACCACCCGGCAACCAATAAAAATGGACCGGCCGCTCTGGACAAGTCCCTGTGGAAAGCTTATGATTTATTCGTATAAAATGTCTTCAGGATATCGCCTACGCATTTTCGCAGAATCCGATCATCGACGTCTTTACCTGCATCCAGTGTTTTTCGAACGTCTTTACCGGAAATAAAGACCGAATTGTATCCTTTGGGTTTGAATTCCGAGATC
>CAZGVZ010000217.1:569-5645 GCA_964529145.1 uncultured Fibrobacteraceae bacterium
GGCGGCACCGTCGTCGTAGGGGGCATCCGCATGTTTTCGGCCGATGACAATGTCGGTCATGCCGTAATTCTGGCGATAAATGGCATGCATGATGCCTTCTTTCGGGCCGGCATAATACATTTTCATATCCAGACCGATTAGGACAAGGTTGTCTTCAAAGTTCATACCCTTTTTATTCCACAATTCCATGTCCAGGTCTCCCTGGCCGAAAACACGCTCTTTCAGCATGACTTCATAAGTATGCATACGCACGTCCGCAGGAACATCATCGGATTTCGTGGCGCCAACGAGGGGATTTAAAACAGCGCCGGTAAAATGCCCTTCTTTGGTCAATGTTTCCACCGCATGGACAAGGGCATATTCATGGGCGCGGTGAAGGGCGTTTCGGGTTTGAAATCCGACCATGCGATCCCATTTTTTCTCGTTGAAAAGTTTACGTGTTTCCACAGGAGAAAGCATGTATTGTCCGAATTTTGGATTTTTAGGCTGAGGCAAAGCCCAGATCCTGCCGCCCAGCAAATAATCCCTGGGATCATTGTTATAGATCCGTGCCCCGGGATGATCTTCACGTTCAGTGCCGTAAACAGAGGCATTGTACTTTTTCTTGCCAAAGGGATAAATGTCGGTGATTTCCAGGGCACCGATCACATTACCCTGTTCATTTTCAACAGCGACCGTCTCACCTTTATTCAGGGAGTCCGCTTCGGCTTTGGCAATCGCGAAGGCAAGCGGAATTGTCCATGCATATTTTTTACCGTTGCGGATAATCACTTCTTCATCCAGTACCCGGTTGAATTCCGTTGAATCCATGGGTCCCTCCAACGGAGACAGTGCTCCATCCGCCATTCGATAGAACACTGATAAATCCGCGTCACTGATCCTATAGCTTTTCCCCTTCGAATCCTGGAGTTTTTTATCCAGTTCATCCCGGTTCACGATGCGGTTAATGAGTCCTTTTCCGCCGTGGGGTTCGTAAGACATTTGACCTCCAAAGTTAAACAGTTAAATTAACGTTTGTTAATTATATTCTTTTTATCTGAAATAGAGCAGATAGATGACTATCATCGATAAGGCACCGACAACCAGTGTCACAGGTATGCCGATTTTTAAAAAGTCCCCGAATTTGTATCCACCTGCACTGTAGACCATTAAATTCGTCTGGTACCCAATCGGCGTAGCGAAGCAGGTTGAAGCGGCGACAGCCAAAACCAGCATAAACGGCTTGATGTCCATTTGAACAGTTTTAGCGATGGACATCGTCACGGGAAACATTATGGCCGCCACGGCATTGTTGGTAATGAGCCAGGTGAAACTGCTGGTCACAACGAACAATCCGGCCATGATGCCGATCGGTCCCAGAAAGTCCAACATGTTTACAATGGTTTTTGCCGCCCAATCTGCAAGGCCGGAATTATCCATTCCCTTTGCAATGCCGAAGGAAGATGCAATATAAAGCAGCACATGCCAGTCCACGGCCTTAAAGGCATTGTTGTCCTCTATTATTCCCAGAAAGATGAGCAGTCCGGCAGCTATGGCAGCTGCAATGAGAATGGGAACCCATTTGAGTGCCGCCGCCAGAATCATCATGACAAGGATAAAAAGCGCCAGATTACCTTTCCATTTGGGTTTTGAAACCACATTCACACTGGAAGAGACCAGTGAAAAATCCCTTGCATGATAAAATTTTTTATCAAAACCTTTTCTGGCAAGAATAAATAGAGTATCGGACGGCTCAACTACTATGGAACCCACCTTTTTATTCACACGGCTTCCGCTTCGGTGAATGGCGAGAATGACACCGCCGTATCGCTGCCGAAACTGGCTGTCACGCACCGTCTGGCCGATCAAGGGTGAATTGTTGGACACAACCGCTTCAAAAGTCTGCAGTTTATCCGAATCAAAATTTTTCAAATCGAATTCCGGATCTTTGATGCTGTGCAGTCCCGGTGTTCGCTGCAAATCCATTATGGTTTCGGGCAATCCGGTAAAGAACAGCCGGTCATCATATTCCAGCATCGTATCGTGAGAAACCGGTGCGATGACTTTGTCACAGCGGGTAATCTGGAAAAGATAAAGGCCGTTCAAATGCCGTAAATTGGCGTCTTGAACAGTTTTTCCGATATGGGGGTATTCAATCCCGATTTTGCACTCAACCACGAATTCCCTCGTACTTTCACCGAGTTGAACAATGGGTTCCTTGCGATCGGGAAGTAATCTGGGGCCGGCGAAAACGAGAAAAACCAACGTCAGTAATGTTACGGGCAATCCGATTTTGCTGATCTCAAAAAATGTAAATCCTTCCAGACCATTTTCAAGCAGCTGTCCGTGAACAATGAGATTGGTGCTCGTTCCGATCAGGGTGCACATGCCGCCCAGAATCGCTGCGTAAGAGAGCGGGATCAGATATTTGGATGCAGCCAGATTGTGTTTTTTCGCCCATGACTTGATGATCGGCAACAAGGAGGCCACTATCGGCGTATTGTTCAGAAAAGCCGAAAATCCGGCTACAGGAAACAACAGACGAAAGTACCGGAATGTATTTCCTGTATTGTTATCTCCGAGAATTTTGGCGATAATGGTCTCAAAAACGCCCGAAACCTGCAACGCGGCACTCACTACGAACAGAAATCCTACGGTCAACATGCCGTGGTTTGAAAAGCCACTGAACGCTTCATCTGTAGAAATGACGCCGCCGAGAACCAACAGGATCAGCATGCCAAAAGCCAGTATGGAGGGACGAAACGTATCCCTCGCGACCAGGATCAGCATGAGAACGAGCAGTGCGCCCGTGTAAACCGGCTCAAACATTTATCAGTGGATCATCCCCTTTTCTTTCAGATACCGGAGCACACTTTCCGTACAGACTTCAAGGGAATCTTTTCCTGTATCGACAGAGATTTCCGGATTTTCCGGCGCTTCGTAGGGAGCATCGATGCCGGTAAACTGTTTGATCTCGCCTGCCCTGGCCTTCTTGTACAGACCTTTGGGATCCCGTTCTTCACAGGTGGACAAATCGCAGGCGCAGTAGATTTCAATAAAACGGCTGTCAGGAAGCAGTTCGCGCGCGGTTTTACGGTCTACCTTATAGGGAGATATAAATGCCGTCATGGCAATGACACCGGAATCTGCAAAGAGTTTTCCGACTTCTCCGATGCGGCGAATGTTTTCTACCCTGTCCTCCGGGGAAAATCCCAGGTTTTTGTTGAGCCCGTGACGAATGTTGTCGCCGTCCAGAACATAGGTCAAATGACCGCCTTCGTGCAATTTAAGAGCCACAGAATTGGCGAGGGTGGATTTACCGGATCCGGATAATCCCGTGAACCAGAGTACCGCACCTTTTTGATTCAGCAGTTTCTCCCGGTCTTCCTGGGTTACATGAGTATCATGCCAGGTGATGTTGGTCGCTTTTCGTTCGGACATAAAAAATCAACCTCCAAATCGTGACTGTTTGAACAATTCATCTATTTTGACTGTAACATTTTCACCAAAAACACCCAGCTTGACATCTGGCTTGGTTGCCCCATGAAAATCACTTCCACCGGTCACCATCAAACCCAGTTCTTCCGCCATCGCTTTGAATTTTTGATTTTCTTCTTCGTTATGATAGCTGCTGAATGCCTCAATCCCTTCTATACCCAGGTCCTTTAATCCAGCGAATTTACTCTTATACGCTTCATCACTTTCCAGTTTTAATTGAATCGGGTGAGCCAACACGACTTTTCCGCCGGCCCCTTTGATCATTTCCACCGCATCGGCAATGCTTAATCGAACCCTGTCGACATAACACGGCGCGCCTTTGGCGAGGTACCTGTTGAACGCTTCTTTTACCGTTGTCACATACCCCTTTTCCATCATGACCCGTGCAAAATGGGGACGACCGACCTGGTCGGGACCGGCGACTTCCTTGATTTCATCCAGAGTGATGGCAACTCCGGCTGAATTAAGTTTGTCAATTATAACACTGTTTCTGTTTTTCCTGGCATATTGCACGATCCCCAGCTTATCATTTAAATTTTTATTTTCTATGTCTATATTGTAACCGCAAATATGCATGGTACCGGGATCGAAATCTATACTGATTTCCACACCGGCAATCACGGTGACTCCTAATTTCTCTCCTGCCTTAACCGCTTCATCAACGCCATTGACTGTATCATGATCCGTAATCGCCAGTGTCTTGATACCATTTTTTGAAGCATATTCCACCAGTTCAGTCGGTGAAAACGATCCATCCGAAGTATTTGAATGGGAATGAAGATCGAAATTCTGTTTCATGATAATCCTGTCTATAATACAAAAATCAATATATTAATTTTGTTGATTGAAGGATCCCGGGGCAGAACTCCGGCGAATGCACTCGCCTGCGGGTTCACCTGTGACTGTTACCTTTTCTACTACCTGTTCCACTTTTTCGAAAATAATTCAAACCTTTGATAAATGCAAACATTGCACCATTAATGAATCAATAAAAAAAGGCAGTTTCCAGGCGCTCAGGATCAATGTTTATAAGACCGCTCATGTCGCTGCTTGTCGAAACATAAGATCGTGCCTCCTTCGACAGGCACGGAATGCGGATCCGCTGTTTATGTACCTGAACGGATATAAAAATGGTCAAAAATGATGATTCCTTGATCGGACGATTCAGGCGATATCTTCTTTTTTCCGGTTCCTGCATAGAAGCCCTGAATTTCTTGCGCCGCTCAGCCCTGTCATCACCCGAACTTCGCTCGATTCGGTCCATCGGATAATTCGTCACATGATCAAAATAGGTGTCTAATACCGGAAAAAGCAAGAGCCGGCAATATCCCTCCGCAGGGCTGCATCGGACAGGTTCGCAGGGACAGGTATTTCACTTTTTCCGGGCCGGCTCCAGCCCTGTCTCGTCAAGGCTCCGCGCGAACCACCGGCCTCACTTCCCGATGGGTCGCACCAACGGCAGCGGATACACGCGCTCTGCACGGTAGATGCCGTAGTCAGTCCCCTGCTTTCTGGGCATGCGTAGCTCCCATATTACCTTGCCGTCATCTTTCGCGACCTCCGTCACTCGACTCTGCGGTGTTTCCGGTGCGTTGCCGC
>CAZGVZ010000217.1:5655-7087 GCA_964529145.1 uncultured Fibrobacteraceae bacterium
GGTGATCAACACGTTGCCGTTCTGCAGACGATCCGCGTCTCCCCAGAAAGGAGCGTAGTAGTCCGTGCGATAGAATTCATCCACGTCGAAGGCGCCGGGCCACTCCCATACCAGCGTCGCAGTCAGCGCATTCTCATCGATGGAATACTCTACAGCGCGCGAGTGATAGTTTCCCGGGTTACCGTCCTCTATTCGCCCGGTATACCCACCGTTGTCGAAGAACAGTATGGTGCCATCGTCATGGATTTCCGGGTCATGGATGTCGGAGAATTGAGACTTCGGCGGAACAAAGGTCATGTTTCCGGGTGGGGAGTACCTGGTGTTGTGGGTCGTGGCGTACGAGGCAGGCAGATGCCATATCCGCTCTCTGGTACTGTACTTCATCTTGATGATACCTAAAAAGCGCAGACTTATGTAGGCTATGTCCTGATCCAGATCTACCGTGATCGAGTTACCGTGAGCCCAGTCCATCCCACTGCCGGTCACGGCATCGGACAGGCAGATGCTGTGCACCGGTCTATTGTTGCCTGGAGTGAACTGCCGCCAGCAATGATCGCTCATCCCGCCGACATCCTCCTGCACTATGTAGTCCCCATTGGACAGTTTGCCGGAATGGTGCGACAACTGCTCCCCCCCGCATGTAGCGTCGGAGCAGCTCCAAAGCTTGTTGCCTGCCCAATCCACCTCGATAGGGGGGATGGTTATGGTTGGACCCATGAGCACCCCCTTGTCAGTACGGTCCACAGGAATCGCTCCGCCACGCTCGTTCATCTTTCCGTTGACGAAGTACCAAACGGGATAACCTTCCGAGTCGTACGCAACGGCGGTTGGCGGCGCGTTGCTTCGCGCATTGGGCTGGCCGTCTCCCTGTTGCACGGCCATCAAGGTCCAGCCGGGCTGGGCACGGGCCGCATCGTTCATGTCCACTTCCGCGACCGGTATATGGGCCGGCAGTGTACCGGTGGTGAATGTGGTCTCCGCCTCCGCCTTGCCTGAAATCGCACGGATCCGGTACTTGGTTTCGGCGCGCATGCCGATTACGAGCACCTCGTGTTCCGTGGTCGCCTCTTCGTCCGCGATCTCCCACTGAATGCCCTCCACACCGAACTGTACCCTGGAAGCGGCGGTCTTCTCTGTGTTCCAACTGACGTAGGCGGACAACACGCTGTTGGGATTTGCACGGACGCTCAGGTTGGTGATGCTGCCGGGATCATTTTCCTGCTCAAGTATGACTTCGATTTTGTCCTGTTCATAACTGGTCAGGGGATGTTCGGCAGCGGCATATCCTTCTTTTTCCGCAATAAGAGTGTCGACTACTATAACCGAACGAATAAATTGAAACGATTTTGCGCTTATTTTGAAATTTTCACTAATTGACGTTTTAAGAGTTTTTAAACCCTGTTTAACCAGACTATAAACAGTCTGGATCTTC
>CAZGVZ010000218.1:0-7061 GCA_964529145.1 uncultured Fibrobacteraceae bacterium
GACAGGCAAGAAGCCGCCATACGCAGTGACGATGCAGAGTGACAAAACGTCAGGCGTCCGCAGCAAGCCGCGGAGATGGGGGGTTCGGACAGACATGTTTAACCGGCACTGCCCTTCTTTATGATTTTATACCGCTATATCGTACGCGAGCTCATAGCCCCGTTTTTCTCCGCGATGAGCATCATCGTTTTTCTATTCGTGATGCAGCAGGCGGTCAACCTTCTAGACCGGATCATTTCGAAGGGGCTCGATCCGCTTGTAGTACTCGAGGTTTTCATAATCCAGCTCGCTTGGATCATTACACTCGCCATCCCTATGGCAATTCTCGTGGCGACCCTGACTACCTTCGGACGCATGGCAGGAGACAACGAGATAACTTCGATCAAAGCGTCGGGTCAGAACCTCGGGCCGCTCCTGGTTCCGGTGTTCGCCGCCGCTGCTGTGCTCGGGGTGCTCAACATCTATTTCAACGATCTGATTTTACCTGAGGCAAATCACCGTACCGCCAATCTTCTTTCAGATATCTCGAGGAAAAAGCCGACCGCATTCATCGAACCAAGGGTGTTGATCCGCGATTTCACCGGATACACGATCTATACCGAAAAAGTCGATAACAAAACCGGGGTTCTCAGCAACATTCGCATTTTCAGCGACGCTGTGGGACAGGATCCTTCGCTCACTGTCGCGGACAGCGGCGATCTGCGGATCACACCGGATCAGCAGTACTTCGAACTGACGCTCTATCACGGTGAAACCCATACGGTATCCCGTAAGAACGACAACGAGTATGTACTCGGTCGCTTCGCCCGCCAGGTGATCGCGATCAAGAACATCGATTCCAGATTCGAACGTACAAATTCCGAATATCGCGGCGACCGGGAAAAGAGCGTCGCTCTGATGCTCAGGGACGTGGAGGAGCTCAGAAAATCGAACGCCAATCTCACCAGGGAGTACTCGGCCCTGATCGACACGCTGTCGTCAAGAATTCGCGAGCTCGATTCCCTGAGCGGGGCCGACACCCAGGCGGTAGCCGCTGCCGCGGGCGATTCGGCCACATTCTCCGCGTGGATCGAAGACGCCGATCCCGCCGGAAGGAACCGGCTCGCGGCCATCAAGCCGCTGGGCGACACGATGGAGCGGCTCATGCGGCGCTTGAAGGCGAACAATCGTCTTATCAGCCAGTACATGGTGGAGGTGCATAAGAAATATTCCATTCCGGTCGCATGTATTCTTTTCGTGCTGATCGGAGCGCCGCTCGGTATCATGGCCCGCAGGGGGGGCATGGCCGTGGGGGCGAGCTACAGCCTTTTCTTTTTCATCATCTACTGGGCGAGCCTTATCGGAGGGGAGAACCTCGCTGACAAGATGATCATTCCTCCGTGGGTCGGGATGTGGAGCGGCAACATTTTAATCGCGCTGTTCGGGATAGTCCTCACGATCCTCATGCTCCACGAGAAGACGATCAGGTTCGATTTCCTGGTCTTCTGGTGGAAGAGCTTCACCGGCAGGAGACATCCCCTGTGGGATGCTTTCACACGCAGCTTCGTATTCCGGTTTCCGCAGAAACTGCTGCTTGCCCCCCGATGGGTTTTCCGTAAACTCTTCGGTACACTGCCCACCTATCTGATCGGCAGTTTCTCCGGGTACTCGATCGGCATTCTGCTCGCGATAGTCACCATCTTCATCTCCCTTGATTACGTGAGCAATCTCCGGAGGTTCGAAAACGCTCCGTTCCGGAATGTCATGCTGTTTTACTGGTACTACCTCCCATGGATTGTCCAGATCACGATTCCGGTCGTTCTGTTGCTCGCGTCCATGTTTTCCATCGGTAGAATGGCTAAAAACAGCGAACTCATCGCCATGAAAGCCGCCGGGATCAATTTGAAGCAGCTGACGGCTCCTCTCCTCATCCTGGGACTGATGCTCTCGCTGGGCTCTTTTTACGGGGGAGAGTGGATCCTTCCGCGCGCCAATGCCGCGCGCAGGCTTCTCCTGGAAAATCTCCGCGACCCGCAGGCCTCAAAGGTCGAACGTGTCCACGGGATCAAGGAATTCCGCAGGAATTTCTATTATTTCGGCGACCGTAACACGATATACGTGTTCGGGGAGTTCAGCACAGTGCCGCAGCGTGCCCGTGCGGTGGCACGCGAGACTTTCCACAGGAGCCGCATCCTGGAACGTCTCACCGCGGAATCGATGACGTACGACAGTCTCGGCTGGAGATTCATCAACGGGTCGGTGAGGATTTTCGGCGATTCATCTGTGTCGCTCCGCACGTTCGATACCCTTTTTGATTCGGTTCTGATATCGCCCCCTCTCGAAATGGTAGCTCGGATCAAGAGCAAGGAGGAGATGAGCTATTGGGAACTCCGCGGTTTCATCGAAGCCGCGAAACGACGGGGCGAAAAGGTGCAGAAGTATATGGGTGAACTCGAATTCAAGGTCGCTCTGCCCTTCATGAACCTCATCGTGATCCTTCTGGGAATCGCGGTCACCGCCCGCACGGGTCGCAAAGGGAGCGCGATGCTCATCGGAATAGGGCTTGCGCTCATGTTTTCATATTGGATCATTTCCAGGCTCGCGATCGTCTTCGCTCAGAACGGTCATATGCCCACGCTGGTCGGCGCCTGGCTTGGCAATGTGATATTTTTCATGATCGGACTTGTCCTGTATCGGAAGGCCGCACGATGACCGGGACAAAACCGAAAATCCTGCTTATCGACGACAGCCTTGACACGCTCGATCTGGTCGAGGTTTTCCTCTACCACGATTTCGACGTGATCACCGCCGAAAACGGATTCGAGGGATTGACAATTGCCCAGCAGGAGCTTCCGGATCTCATTCTCACAGACATCATGATGCCGGTAATGGACGGAATCCGTCTTTTCAACGATTTGCGGAGAGAGGAAAAGACGCTGTCGATCCCGGTGATCGCCATGACCTCCTTTCTCAAGAAAATCACCCGGAAGAGCCTCATCACGATGGGATTCAGCGCCGTTGTGTCGAAACCCATTGAGCGAAACCGTCTTCTCGAGGTCATCCGAAAACTACTTTCACCGCCTACCGGTTTTTCCGGGCCGCAGGTGAGCGATGAAACAGCGGCATAATACGATCGACCTCCTGATCATAATGATCCTTCTCACGGGAATCTTCATGCACTACCGTGGTGGAGCCTCGTCATCCGTCGGAGTCCCGGCGTGCATCATCGGATGCATGGCGGTGTCTTTCGTGTCCGTCATGTCAAGACGAGGAAGAAGGGCCGGACGCATCGCCGCACCCAGGACCGAAGTTTCTCTCCCCCGGCTTTCCCGCAAAGAGGCCTCCGAGGAGGTCGGGCCGACGGCTCCTGCAGCGATGCTCGGACCGGCGCATCGCAACGCCCAGTGGGGAACCGCGGAAGCCGTTGTCGACGGTCTGCTGGATGCGGGGATCGCGATTCTGAGAACCCACCTTGGCGCACATACGGCTGCGGTCTTTTTCCCCACACTCGACGGGGGATACTCGATCCGCAGGTTCCGGTCAGACAGCGACCTCATCAATAGAGAGGCGGTTCTCTATCCCGGTGTCGGCGTGATCGGCAGCTTCCTCAAGGATGGACTCACGGAACTCCACCTCAGGGAAATAGTCAATGACAGCGCGACTCTCTATTACTATACGGGCGATGCGGGAATCAGGTCGCTTATGGCGAGCCCGATCCGCGCCGGAGGGATCGAACGGGGCTTCGCCATCGTAGACAGTACCAGTCCCGGTAAGTTTTCAGAGGAGAATCGCCGCTTTCTGACCACGGTCGCGGACCTGCTCGGACCGGCCATCTTCAGCTGTTACATGTATACCGAACACAAGCTCCAGCATGGTCGTCTTGCGGCCATGAGTTCCATGGAAAAGGATTTTTTCCGCGATCTGTCGCGTGCTTCGATCGTCGAAAAAATCGCGGAGATCGTTCCCTCGGCGGTTCCCAGCGACCGCCTGACGCTCAGCATGAAGAACGACGACGGAACGACCGCGACACTCCACGCAGCGACGGGTCCGGGCGCGGATTCGTTCGAAAGAAAGGGTTTTTCGCTCAGGGATAAAACGCTCGCTTCAGTGGTGTACGCCAACAATCTCGTACTTTCCAGAAATTATTCTCCTGATCACTACGAAACGCGCTACTATCAAGGCGAGCCGCGCGACGAGGAGCTTCGTTCGTTTGTCGCGGTGCCCCTCGGCATTGACCGATGCCATGGCCTGCTGCTCGTGGAGTCGCGGTCGCCGGACGCTTACGACGAGTCCTGCCTCGAACTGCTGGGGCGGCTGAGCACCTCCGCAGGTCTCGCCATCGAGAAAATGCTCGTTTTCGAAAAAGCGAACGAGCTCGCCACTCACGACGGACTCACCGGACTCAGCAACCACCGCACCTTTCAGCAGCTGCTCGCCGATGAGATCACACGCGCGATCAGGTACAACGAACCCCTTTCCATGGTGATCGGAGATATCGATCATTTCAAAAGGATCAACGACACATGGGGGCATCCTTTCGGCGACATCGTGCTCAAGGGGGTCTCCGCAGTCCTCAGAAACAGCATACGCCAGGACATCGATACCGTGGCACGTTACGGAGGGGAGGAGTTCGCGCTCATACTGGTCAAAACGGATTCGGACGGCGCGGCCGAAACCGCGGAGCGTATTCGTGCGGCGGTTTCGGCCGTGCCCTACAAGGCTCCGGACGGCGCCGACGTGACGGTCACGATGAGTTTCGGTATCGCAGAGTACCGAAAACATGCGCGCCGGATCAATGAACTTATCGCCAGGACCGACAAGGCACTCTACCGTGCCAAGGAGAACGGCCGCGACCGTGTGGAGGTGTTTTAAAATGCCGGGAAGGAGGGTCGAGAGATGAGGATGCGTAGATTCGGCGGTTTGCGGTTTGTCCTGCCGGAACATCCATTAACAAAAGAAAGTTCCGTCTGGAGGATCGCGTGTGGGGGGGCAAACCCCGCATGATGATTCATCCGCTTCTGGTCGTCATGCTCTTCTCTTCCATGGCGGGTGCGGTCGCCCTGTTCTTCATGATACGGAACGCGAAACGGCTCAGGTTTTTCGGTACGCTCCGTGCCGGTTGCTGCGGACTGGCATGCGTACTGATCACCGCGGTCTGCGGGCTCTTTCTGATCGCTCATCACGGATACCGTTCGCTCACCCATGAGGAGCTCGCGGCGAAGGTCGAAATAGTACCTTCGGGAAAACAGCGTTTCACAGCAAGGTTCACGCTTCCGGGAGGAGGAATCGAGGAGTTCGATTGTTCGGGCGACGAACTCTATGTAGACGCACATATCCTCAAGTGGCACCCGCTTCTCAACCTGGTCGGGGTCCGCACCACCTACGAACTCGATCGCGTAGCCGGACGCTATCATACACTCGAAGACGAGAGGAAAGGGCCGAGAACCGTCTATTCTCTTTCGAAAAGCTGCTTATTCAATATCTTTCATTTGAGGAAACGCTTTCACTGGATGTCTCCCTTTCTGGATGCGGAATACGGGTCGGCCACGTTCGTGGAATCCGACGGAGCCGCTACCTACCGTGTCATGGTCTCCACGAGCGGACTTCTCGGCCGCAGGGAACGGTAGGCCATCAGGGAGGCACGACCTCGCCGAGCACTTTTTCGCGTTTGGCAAGTTTGAACAGCATCACCGGACGATCGAGGGAATAGTTGCCGAAAACATCCCATTCGCCTGCCGGCTGCAATTCGTACACCTTGAAAAGAGTCCTTATCACTTCCGGTTCATAGCCGAGTGAAATGTAGTAATCCGGTCTGTACTCGCGTATTCTGCGCTCGAGCGGCACGGGTCCTACCGTGTTTATCGACCGGGTTCGCGCCGCAAGGCCGACACTGTTTGCAAGGTTTCCGATCAGAAGCGAATTGGGGTTATCGGAATGGACGATCCTTTCCACCTGCCGGGCCATGGTCATGAAGGAGTGGGGGGACTTGAGGAGGTACCGCATGATCCTGTACCCGTTAAAGCTCAGGAAACAGGCCACCAGGAGCAACAGCGCAGGCCCGAAGAACTTCCGTTTCAGGGCGGGCCGCAGTGAGTATGTTCCGCAGCTCAGCAGAAGTGCCGTGGGAACCGCGACCGGAATAAAGTAACGAGTGGGATGATAGGAGGTCGAGCCGATGATTCCGGCGTAGAGGACGATCCAGAGCAAAGAGAGATGGACCAGGGGATTTTTCCTGAAATCCGGTGAACGGAAAAGGAGAAACAGGCACAGGAGTGCTCCGAGCGGGTACGCGACCGGTTCGACGCGATGGCCGCTCACGATGCCATGTACGACATTTTTCGCGAGAACCGAAGGACGCAGGTCGATTCTGCCGCTAAAGTTGCCTTTGTTGAAGTAGGCGAAATCGTCGGGGAAGGTACGCGAGGAGAGCAGGTAAAAGGAGAACAGGGTCAGAGATAGAACCAAAAGCGCGACGATGGCGGGCGTGATCTTTTCCTTTCGTTCCCTTTCTCGTATCGAGGTGAAATAGAGCAGGATGGGTACCGCGAAGATCGCGGTACTTTTCGTCAGTATCGCGGCCGAGAGCAGGAGCGCCGCTGCCGAGCTCCTCGCGATCGCGTTTCTCGGCAGGGGTGACGACGCGACGAGGAGCGAAAGTACGGTGAACGAGCTCATGAATATTTCGAGAATCGCCAGGCGTGAATAGATGAATGTGCTGAAGTTAACCGAAAGGAGAAATACGGACAGCGCGGCGGTTTCGCCGCAGGTGAACCTTTTCGCGAGCAGGTACACCGCGAGCAGCAGGACTGTGAAAAAGAGGACGACCGTGCCTCTCGCCGATGCGAGGCTCACGCCGAAAATTGTGAAGGAGGCACGCTGTAGAAGATGGCTCATCGGGAGGTTCACCGCGGGGTTGAAGTCCCCGACGATATGCCACTCGCCGTTCAGGGCGTGGTTTACCGCGGCATTGGAGTACCACCCCTCGTCGGTGTAGAGTACGCCTCCATCTTCGAAGCCCGGAGGGAAATCGGCCTCGATTTTCACGAACCGCAAAAGCACGAAAATCACCGTGGTAGACACGA
>CAZGVZ010000219.1:0-4481 GCA_964529145.1 uncultured Fibrobacteraceae bacterium
GGGAAATGGAAAAACCGGAACATCGGTTTCCTGTTTTCCTGATGGTTGGTCACGGACCCGCGGCATTGCCGAAGAGGCATAACCCGTTTTTTCCACGCTGTTTCAGGCAGTTTAAAAATGCCGGTTTAAATAGCCTGAAAAAGTTCCACACCCGGGCCGTGGGAGGGCGGCCGTCGGCCGACTGTCCGGCGCATGAGAAAACGGGCGGTAAAAGACTGATAAAGTCAATGAGCCCACCGGAGAAAGGTATTCAAATGTAAATTGTTGCACCTGTCGATAACTGGTGTGAATTATTACATTCGAGATGGCGGGGTTCGTGTTGCAACACTCTGAAATGATAAAGATTACGAGGGCGTGGTGATGTAAAGCTTCATGGTAGGCAAGGGGAAAACGTCCGAATCAGGATTCGTCGGATTATGGGATTGCCGGGACCTGAAGAGAATGGAAAGGAGTCGGCCGGAAATGTGGCAGGCGTGTATCTTTGGTTGCTATATGCGGGGAATGGGGCAGTATAAGTATCCATATTTGTCATGGCAATCATGAGAATCCTCTGAATCGAGGCCGGAATTACCTGGGTGGAAGGGAAGGAGAGAGCCGCGGGAAAATAGGCGCAAGGCTGATGACGAGGCTTTCGATAATCAAGGTAATCGTGTTAATCCTGTGAATCAAGGTCGGGATTGCCGGGATGGAGAAGGTAAAAACGTTATGAAAGATGTTGTTTTCATAATCAAGGCAATCAAGTTAATCCTGAGAATCAAGGTCAATTCTTGCTTCCGACATGCGCAACAATAGATATTATTTCTTGACCGCCACCTGAGACGGCTTTTCATTCACTTCCGCGCTGATGATTCTCTATGAGCAGAAAAGAGCAGGCAGACCGTCTCGTACAACTTCTCCAGGACTGCCCCCAGGGACTCGGTCTTGATATTCTCAAGAGCCGTTTGTCGATTGGAAGCGTTTCCACCTTCTACCGCGTGCTTGACGGTGCGAGAAACATCCCGGGTGTGGTCATCAACAGCAGAAAACGCCTTTATATATTGGACAACCCGCCGGACCATATTCCCGACCCGAAAATTCTCTCCGACGCCGACCTGGAAACTCTAGTTACCCTGCAGCATATACTCGACAAGATGACCCCCGGCATCCTGAGGTCGGAGTTCGAGCCGCTCCGCAACAGACTGGAAAAGCACCTCGAAAACATTAACGACAAGTGTGCCCGGTGGACCGACAGGATCAAGATTCTCGATATTCATTACCGTAGAATCGAAGAGGGCATCTTCGGTACGCTGCTGAAGGCGGTAACCCGGAAGCATGCGATCAATTTTCAATACACCGACTCACGTGGAAAGACGTCGGAGCGTGTCGTATCGCCGCAACAGCTTGTCCGTTACAAAGATAACTGGTATCTTGACGGCTGGTGCCACCTGAATCAAGAACTGCGCATTTTCTCGCTCGACTGCATCGCCGGTATCAGGCGCGCGAACCGCAGGTTCCATCCCGTTCCCCAGGAACAGCTGAAAAGGATCTACGCGACCTCCTACGGTATTTTCTCGGGAGAGCCTGCGGCGACCGCGATTATCCTTTTCACCGGGATCGCCGCCCGTTACGCCATGCGGGAATCATGGCACCCGGACCAGCGCCTGACCGTGCGCGAAGAAAACGTGGTGGAGCTTCATATTCCCTACAACAAGCCTCAGGAACTCCTGAAAGAAGTACTCTCCTGGGGTCCACTGGCCGAAATTCTCGCCCCAGCGCACCTGCGCGGTGAAATCGCCGGCATGATCCAGAAGGCGGGTGAGAAATACGCCTCAGGCATTCACGGATAAGTTGAAAAAGGATTCTCTTCCAGGTTTTGAGAGTGAGGGAGGGTTATGTTGAGAAGGTGGACCGGGGGAGGCGAGAATACTGTCTGAATCGGGATTCGTCGGATTTGGGGATTGCCGGGATTAGGGGGAAGGAAAAACAGATAAGGATGGGGCGGCAAAAAAAGTCTGAATCGCGGATTAATCGGATTGAAAGATGCCGGCTGATGGGGAGTAGAAGCTGATATAAACAGACGGATCAGGAATGGAATATATGAGTACTATCTGCTGGTTTTATAACACTCTGGATTGGTGTTATGGCCGTTTAATAGAGGAAAAGGTTGATGGATAAGATAATTTCTCTTTGGGCAAAAACTAATAAAGATGATAGTAATCTCTACCACCCACTTTTATGCCATATGCTTGATGTTTCAGCAGTTGCCGGTATTGTATGGGATCATTATCTGACTGACGGAATCCGAAAGCGGATGGAACGGCCATTATATGGTAAAAAGGACGACCTTAGAACAATTGTCATGTTTATTGCCGGAGCACATGACATCGGTAAAGCAATTCCGGGGTTTCAAAAACGAGAACCGGAAATATCAAAATTTTCAGGGTTGCCCTATTCTGATAACGATCTTGATAAACCTCACGGTTTCGTGACTGCTTCTGTTTTAAGCGATTTTTTAGGAGCGAGTCATCGGCTTTTGGGACAGATTTCCGGCGGGCATCATGGAGTTTTTCCCCGTTCAGTTAATATACTAAATCTCGGTGCAGATTCTTTGGGTAACCACGACTGGAAAGAAACCAGATGTGAGATACTTAAGGAATTTTCTCGCATAATTGGCTTTGATACTGCATCACTGACTGCAGAAATGGTATACGATCCGGCTATTGTTCCGGTATTAGCTGGTTTTATTTCAGTTGTTGACTGGATCGGCTCGAATCAGGATTTTTTTCCGTGTGTCGCTATATGTGGGAAATCTTTAGAATTCGATTTTGCCAGTTACTGGCAAAATGCTCAAGAAAAGGCGAAGCGAGCGCTGGATAAGCTTGGCTGGCTTCCTGCTGTTGAGTTGGCGCGAGAAGCACCATTTGAAAAAGTATTTCCTGGATTCATTGCCAACTCGCTGCAATCTTCTGTAATCGAACATGCTTTTGATCAGCATGCACCGTATCTGATGATTATTGAAGCTCCCATGGGAGAGGGTAAAACAGAGGCTGCTTTGTATGCGGCGGATATGGCCATGTGCAGAGGTTTTGCTCGAGGGATGTATGTAGCAATGCCGACACAGGCAACGAGTAATGCGATGTTCAAGCGTGTACTGGAAGACTACCTGAGAAAACGTGGCCATAAGGGAAAACTGAATCTGCAGCTTGTTCACGGCGATGCTTTGCTCGCTCAATTGCCTGATGTTCAGGAAGGAGAAGTCCCGGCATTTAAACCCGAAAGCATCAATGAAGGTGAGGTTGATCTGGATGCACAATCGTGGTTTACTGCAAGAAAATGGCCACTCTTAGCACCGTTCGGTGTGGGAACTATCGACCAGAGCCTGTTAAGCGTTCTGCAAACGAAACACTGGTTCGTCCGGCTGTTTGGTTTAGCTGGTAAAGTGGTAATATTTGATGAAGTGCATGCATACGATGCATACATGAGTACGATACTTGAACGGCTGTTGCATTGGCTTGCTGAACTGGATTGCACTGTGATTCTTCTCTCTGCGACCATGCCGGACACCAAACGGAGAGATCTTGTCAGAGCGTATTCCGGAAGCGATAAATCCGAATATAAGCGATACCCTCGGATTACGCTAACAAAGCCTCGGCATTATCCCAGGCACGATATCAATCAATCAACTGTATGTACGTCAATACCGATGAGAAAACCCCGTCACATTGGAATCGAATTCACCGAAACCAGTGTGAATATAATAGCGGAAACACTATCCTGTCGGCTGGAACAGGGGGGCTGCGCTGCTGTCATCTGTAATACGGTCAACCGCGCAATTGAGGTTTATAAACACCTGCATGGTATATTAAGAGACACCGATTGCATGCTTTTTCATGCACGGGTGCTCCAGAAGTGGAGACGTGAACATGAGGCGGATGTTTTACGAAAGTTCGGTAAACGCAATCCGCAGTTGGATGATTCAGAAGGCCTGTTTATCAATCCAGATCGGCCATTCAGGGCTGTCCTGGTTGCAACACAGGTCATAGAACAGAGTCTTGATCTTGATTTCGACCTGATGATTTCGGAGATGGCCCCAATAGACTTGCTGCTTCAGCGCATAGGACGGCTGCACCGTCATCCGCGCCAACGTCCGGTGGGTCTGGAATTGCCGCAGTTCATCATACTCTGCGACGCCAGCCGGTTTGGAGCACCGCCGGAAACATTTGGCGACGGAATAGAATGTGTCTATGATCGTTATATACTTCTACGCACATGGTGGGCGTTGAGGGATCGGGAAGTGATCGAAACTCCCGAAGAAATAGAAGAATTAATAGAAACCGTGTATAATGACCCTTCGGGAGAAATTGATGAACATTGGCGTTGCGCAATGGAAACGGCGTGTAATGATTTGGATGGTAAAATCTACGCATCAAGATGTGTGGCACGACAAATTTTGACTGGAGAACCGAAAGATCCCGCCGATCTTGTCGAGGAATTCAACAATC
>CAZGVZ010000219.1:4491-7047 GCA_964529145.1 uncultured Fibrobacteraceae bacterium
GGTTGATGATGAAGACCCTGAAGCCCATACAACCATAAGAGCAGCAACGCGCCTGGGTGATCCATCCATTACAGTCGTTATGCTGCCGGAAGTCAATAAAATTACTTTTGACCCATCTATTGCCGAAATTCGACAGCTACTGGATTGTTCTGTTAAATTGAGCCACAAAAAGCTGTTCCAACATTTTCTTCATAATTGCGAAGTACCTGAAGAATGGAAGAAAAATTCACATCTTCGCTATGCACGTCTTTTGAGGTTAGACAAAGATAATCAGGGATGCGCGGACAATTATGTGTTGACTATAATCAAACAATTGGGCGTTATCGTCGAGAAAAAGGAGGCCTAAATCGTGGGCGAATTCAACCTAATAGATCAGCCGTGGATTCCCTGTATTACTCCAGAAGGGGGCGAAATTGAATGCGGTATTCGTGATACGCTGCTCAAAGCGCACGAGCTTCGTGAAATATGTGATGATTCGCCGCTGGTGACGGTGGCGATACATCGGTTGTTGCTGGCAATATTGTATCGGGCACATGGGGGAGCTTTGAATTTTACAGGATGGAAGGAGATATATAGACACAAAATATTTAAACAGGAAATTCTGGACAACTATCTGGACAAGTGGAATAAAAGGGAGCACCGGTTTAATTTATTTGATTCAAAATACCCGTTTTTCCAAATGAGTGGGCTTGAAACAAAAAAGGCGATTTCTATTAATCGGCTTGCCACAGAATGCGCAAGCGGAAATAACGCCACGCTTTTTGATCACAGCAGCGATGAAAAGGAAGTATATTGGCCATTGACAAAATCCACCAGGCAATTGCTTGCATGTCAGTCATTTGCTTTAGGATTCGGAAAGAGCGGCAATGCGAAAATAGACGGTAAGGATGAAGTGCTGCCGTATTCGGCCGATGCAATAGCGCTGCGAGGCATGACCGTATGGGCGCAGGGTTCAAACCTGTTTGATACTCTTATGGTTAATCTGAATTATTCAGATGATACATCAATTCCTCCTTGGGAATTGGACGAGCCCCACTTGCATCGCGATAAATTTATTGGAAAACAAAGGAAAGTAATAAAATCATCTGGCACGGTGGATCGATTAACCTGGCAAAGCAGGCTGGTTCGGTTCGTCCCGAATGGCACCTCGGTATCGCACATGTATTTTACACAAGGGCGATCCGCAGATAAATCGCCTAACGATCCAATGAAAGTCTATAGAGCATCTAAAGAAACCGGCATTTCCGCCGTCTCTTTGAGTAGCAGTAAGGCTGCATGGCGAGATGCACATTCTATTCTGCTGATTGCTCACGAAGGTAGCAACGAAAGGAGGCCGGAATGTTTCAATACCATCGCAAGAGCATCTTTTGAGAACTTGATTGGTAGTAATAGATATTTTTACGCTCATGTTGTTGGATTAGCGACTGCACCAAAAAAGGCCGGAAAGTTTTTACTCTGGCGTCACGAACGGCTTCCTTTGTCTTCCGCTCTTCTCGGCAATAATACGCTAATCGAACACCTTGGTGTTCTTCTCCAAAATGCCGAGCATGCGGCAATTGTTCTAAACAGCAAAACACGCCGCATCGCAAAGTTGTATCTGGCGCCAAACTGCGAGTCACCAGGTGAACAACAACCCGATAAGGATGAAGTTACAAAAATCGTTGATTCTATTGACCCCCGCCCCGCCTACTGGGCCCGCCTTGAGAAACATTTCTTCGATCTGCTTGAAAACCTTCCCGGCGACTGGGACAAAGCCGCTGAATGTTTGAAACCCAACGATCAACAGAAGGCAACCCGCGCCTGGCGTGAGGTGATCAAACAGGAAGGCAGACGGGCGATTAGTGAAAGCGTCAGTAGCCTGGGCACGACTGCGCGTGCCATATGCGCTATTGCACAGGTCCGGCTCGATTTTAATGACGATGATCTCACGTCTCAGCCGCAGAAGCAGAAAACAATAAAATGGAAAACAAAATCCGCCGGAAAAGGAGGTAAAAAGAAATGAGCTTGGATGAGAGACAAAAATCATTTATTGGTTACCTGTTAAGCCTTGCCGATGAAGGGCAGGAAGACCGTGGAGCGTTAGCCGACTTGCGCAGCGGTCTAGGCAAGGAACCCGGCAAAATGGCACGGGTGCATAAGTATGTTGTGCCTTACCTTCCGGAGAAGCGCTACAATGACCGTTGGTATTATATTGTTGCTGCACTCTTCGGATTATACCCGAAACACAAGAAAGGCCGTTCGTTGGGGACTGCGTTTGGTGCCCTTCGATCCAAGAGTGACAGTATTGAGGCCCGGTTTGTGGCCTTGCTCAACTCCCATCCCGATGATCTGGACGGTCACTTGCGGCATACGATCAGCTTGCTTAAGTCTCAAGAGCAGCCGCTTGACTGGTTCCGTCTTTTCGATGATGTGCTCAACTGGGATGACCCGGAAGGTCGGGTTCAATTGAAATGGGCGCAATATTTTTATCGAAATTCAGTTGATAGCAGTTTTTCTTTTGTGGATTTTAATACAAACATCATAAAGGAGGCTTAAAACCATGGCTGATTCCAAGGT
>CAZGVZ010000220.1:0-1601 GCA_964529145.1 uncultured Fibrobacteraceae bacterium
ACATGCTCGATCTGCGGTTTGAGTTCTCCGAAAAGATAGGCCGCTTTGCCCTCCACTTCCAGAGTTTCGGCTTTCTCGATCATTCTGCCGATCTCCCTGACATTCTTACGTATGTAATAAATATGCTCGCTCAGTTCTCCGAGCATCTCTTTCCTGTCTTCCAGAGCTGCATCGGATGCACGGAAATTTCCCGCGGAAGCGAGATCGTTGAGCACATCCAGACCTCCGGCAATGTCGGCCTGGTACTCGTACGCTTTCGGAAGCACCAGCGTGTTCACTATCTCCATAAGAGTCCTGGCCTCGATCCCGAGCACTTTATTGTACAGTTCCAGCCATATCACGTACCGGGCCTGCAGTTCGATCTTTGTAAACACTCCCTGACGCTCGAAAAGAGTTGTCGATTTGGGCGTAACCAGCGCCTTGAGCGCTTCCGCCGAAGATGCGACATTGGGTAGACCTCGTTTTTGAGCTTCACTCACCCATTCCTCCGAATAGTTGTTGCCTTCGAACAGGATTTTTCGCGACTCCTCGAGCGTGCCGGCAAGCACCTTGAGCACCGCGGCATTGAAATTTCCCGTATTCTTGTTCTCCGCCACGATTCTTTCCGTGATCAGCTGCATGGAGTCGGCGACGATTGTATTGACCACCGCAATCGCGGTGGAGATGTTCATCGAGCTTCCCAGGGCGCGGAATTCGAACTTTTGGCCGGTAAACGCAAACGGTGAGGTCCGGTTCCGGTCGGTCGAATCACGCATGAAGGTGGGCAGCAGTTTCACTCCGAGGTCGACGATATCCTGTTTATTGGCCTTTACCATCGTTCCATTACGGATCATATCGACGATTTTCGTCAGCTGTTCGCCCAGAAAGATGCTGATGATAGCGGGCGGGGCCTCGTTTGCACCCAGCCGGTGCTCGTTTCCTGCGAAGGCCACCGCTGCGCGAAGTATGTCGCTATGCGTATGCACCGCATGGATCACGCAACAGAGCATCGTGAGAAAAAGGAGGTTCTCCTCGGGAGTTTCCCCGGGATTGAGCAGGTTGTTCCCCTTGTCGTCGGCCATCGACCAGTTGAGATGCTTGCCGCTGCCATTGACTCCGGCAAAGGGTTTCTCGTGAAGAAGGCAGACGAGACCATGCCGGCCGGCCACTTTCTTCATGATGTCCATGAGCAACTGGTTGTGATCCGCAGCGATATTCGATCTTTCGAAAATGGGAGCGAATTCATACTGGTGGGGAGCCACTTCGTTGTGACGTGTTGTCACAGGAATGCCGAGTTTATAGGCTTCCTCTTCGACATCCTGCATGTAGTTGAGAACCCGCTCCTTGATCGAACCGAAATATTGATCTTCGAGCTGCTGTCCCTTGGGAGAGGGCGCGCCTATCAGGGTCCGGCCCGTCAGGACAAGATCCGGACGGAGGCGGTAGTACCCCTCGTCGATAAGGAAATACTCCTGTTCGGGGCCACAGGTCGAGTATACGTTCATAACATCGAGACCGAAGAGCTTCATCAATTCGACCGCGCTTCCGTTGAGCGCCACTTCACTGCGCAACAGCGGCAGTTTCTTGTCGAGCGCTTCTCCGGTGTATGAGATGAAAATTGT
>CAZGVZ010000220.1:1611-6174 GCA_964529145.1 uncultured Fibrobacteraceae bacterium
TCAACCTCGGTGATGAACGCCGGAGACGAGGGATCCCATGCAGTGTACCCCCTGGCCTCGAAAGTCGCCCTTATGCCTCCGGACGGGAAAGAGGATGCATCCGGTTCTCCCTGGATGAGACGGCTGCCGTTGAATTTCTCCATTACGTTTCCCCTGCTTCCGATCGCGATGAAGGCATCGTGCTTTTCGGCGGTCAGTCCGGTCATGGGTTGAAACCAGTGGGTATAGGAGGTGGCACCTTTCGAAATAGCCCATTCCTTTATGGACTGGGCAATCTCGTCGGCCTGTGAGGAGGTGATCACTTCTCCTTCCTCCTGCCATTTCTTGAAAGCCCTGAAGGTTTTTTCGGAGATCATTTTCTGCATGGTACTCTCTCCGAAGGTATTTACCCCGTAATAGGACGACACGGGTTCCGGTGCATCTTTTTTGATGCACGGTACCGGTTTGATGCACTGGGTAACACTGGTTCTACTGCACATAGCAACCTTTCTTCTGGATTGATGCCGCCTGCTTACGCCTGCTGGTGAATCAAACGGCATGCCAAAAGAAAATGTCTAAAAGGAGGCAATTGAATGCCTGGCGGGCTTGATCCCGGAAGCGGCCGGTACAATAATGTAACTCATGCGACATTTTTGTCGTTTTTTTCCAGCCGATCGTTATTCAGGACGTTTTCCGCGGCGGGGTGTCGTACGTAAAATCCGACAGAGGAGTCCTCGGGATCGAGGCGGCCATCTTCATGCAGGAAAACATTCAGCCTCTCCTCGATGCTCAGGATCTCGAAAAGTCGATGCAGCTCCCGGCCGGCCGCAGGAAAAGAAAAGTATTTACCTGTTTCTTTGGAGATTCCAAGGCCCCGTCTGATTTCCTTCACGATCTTTTTTTCCAGTGTCTCCAACAGAGTCGAAGCGATACCCCTGAAATAATAGCTCTGTTTTTCCAAACCGGTCCCCGAAGCACGATAGGCCGCAAGTTCGCTGCCCAATGTCACGGCAAAACACGCGATCACGTCTCCTTCGGGACGGAAGAGTTCGGTGATCGATCGGCCGTGAAGCTCAGTCAGGGGCGCAAACGTGATGGAAAGCAACTCGGTATGAAAATCGGACGGGTCGAGCAGCACCAGTTCGGAACAATCGGCAATCACCGGAAAATAACCATAAAAACCCCTCGACCGGATCAGGCCTTTCTCTTCAATAAGAGTTGAGAGTTCTTCGAAGAGAGGAAGGAACCGTGCCGTACGCAGTGTCTGGTACTGCTCTGCGGAACAACACTCTTTTGCCCAGACTGTCCGGAAAAGATATTCCCGGTCGATGTTGTCTGCTATATCCGCAGGATCCCATACCAGCAGATCTCCGGTGCCCCAGAAAAGAGGTTCCACGAGCGGCGCATACTCGAGCGGCATCGCTCCATGATTTGAAGAGATCAGGTCTTCCGGAAGATCCTGCCGGTCTGCCATGGCATCCTTTGGTTCGTTTTTGACGATGAGTGAGCGCCCATTATAATAAAAGTACTGAGAATACTCCCTCGACTTCAAGTCGAGGGGTTCAAATGCTGGTCGACTTGAAGTCGACTGTAAAAACCATCCGCCTTCAGGCGGTGGTAGTTTAAAGTCATATTCATCGTTTAAACCCTTCGGCTTTAGCCGGAGGATATTCCATATTTCCCTTGTCGCGGTGCGACTACGGGGAATGTGCTTCGCCTGAAGGCGAGGGGTTTCAACCATCCCCCAAAAGGGACACTAATATACAATACGCCCGGTTGTCCGAAGCGTGGCAGACCGTACCCCATATCGTGTTCACGTGAAGCAAACGTCCGCAAACGTCCGCAAACAATGTTGTTTTTGGTTCCGATATCATTTATTTTCCTACTCTTTTTTAACCGGTCCAACCTCATTTTCATTCAGGAGGAGCAATGCAGCGGTTTTTCACCTCAGAAAGCGTATCTCAGGGCCATCCCGACAAGATATGCGACCAGATCTCGGATGCGATTCTGGATGCTATGCTCGCACAGGATCCTGATTCTCGCGTAGCATGTGAAACCATGGTCACCACGGGCCTCGTAGTCGTGGCAGGCGAGATCACTAGTAAAGCCGTTGTCGACATACAGGGCGTGGTCAGAAAAACGATCAGGGAAATCGGCTACAACGATCCGGCCCTGGGATTCGATGCAGACAGTTGCGGGATTCTTGTTTCCGTGCATCAGCAATCGCCCGATATTTCTCAGGGCGTCACGGAGGGCGCGGGTCTTCATGCGGAACAGGGTGCCGGAGACCAGGGAATCATGTTCGGCTATGCGGACAATGAAACCGAAGCCTACATGCCGCTTGCGATCTACTACGCTCACCGGCTTGTGGAGGAACTCACCGCGGCAAGGGAGGAGAAAAGACTCCCCTATCTGCGTCCCGACGCGAAATCACAGATCACTGTCGAGTACGACGGACTCAAACCAGTTCGCATCGATACCGTGGTGCTCTCTTCGCAGCACAGCCCCGA
The DNA here is from genome assembly GCA_964529145.1 of uncultured Fibrobacteraceae bacterium. Classification (GTDB taxonomy): domain Bacteria; phylum Fibrobacterota; class Chitinivibrionia; order Chitinivibrionales; family Chitinispirillaceae; genus JAFGNB01. Next base: position 4,101 of record CAZGVZ010000220.1, read on the forward strand.
TGTTTCCCACCAGACGATCAGGAAGGATCTGATCGAGAAGATCATCAAGAAAGTGATACCCTCCGCGCTTCTGGACGAAAAGACGATCTACCACATCAACCCGACCGGAAGATTCGTGGTCGGCGGTCCACATGGCGACAGCGGTGTCACGGGCCGGAAAATCATCGTGGATACCTACGGGGGGTACGGAGCGCACGGCGGCGGAGCGTTCTCCGGAAAAGATCCTTCGAAAGTCGATCGCAGCGCTGCGTATGCCGCTCGCTGGGTGGCGAAAAATATCGTTGCATCGGGACTGGCGACCCACTGTGAGATCCAGCTCTCCTATGCCATCGGCGTAGCGAAACCGCTCTCGATCCATGTCGATACCCAGGGCACCGGAAAAATCCAAGACTGCAAAATAGCTTCAATCGTAAACAAACTTTTCGACCTCCGTCCGAAAGCTATCATAAACAGACTCGATCTCAAGCGTCCTATCTACCGGGAAACCGCGCGAAACGGCCATTTCGGCCGCGTACTCCCCAATTTTACCTGGGAAAAGACCGATATGGTGGAGATTATCAAAAAGGAAGCGGGAATCTGACCGTATAAATGGATGTGTCCCTGTCGGACTGGAAAATGTATCCCGACCGGGGCACTTGAAAATAAAAGACCCGTCGATTCCGTAAACAGATTGACGGACCAAAAAAGGAACAACGAAGTTCCCGCGCATCGATGATGATACCCGTCCTGTCGCCCGTATGGGCGAGGCGGGTTTTTTTTTGCGGGAACGCCTACCCTGAGATGGCAGGAAAAGCATATGGCAGTGATTCTGAAAAAGGAGCAGTTGTCGGAACAGGTGTTCAGGTACAGGCTTTCCGCTCCCCGCATCGCCGCAAAGAGACGTGCTGGTCAATTCGTGATCCTCAGACCTGTACAAAACAGCGAACGCATTCCGCTGACCATTGTTGACGCCGATCCCGAAGCGGGATGGATCGAGATCATCTTTCAGGTCGTCGGAAGAACCACCATGATTCTCTCCGCCCTCCGGCCCGGGGATTCCATTCGCGATCTTGCCGGACCGCTCGGAAAGCCGACTCACATTCAAAACTATGGACGGTGCCTTTGCATCGGAGGGGGTGTCGGGGCTGCCCCGTTGTATCCTGTCATCAAGGCGCTTCATGCCGCGGGTAACGAGATCTTTTCCATCATCGGCGCCCGGACCGGGAACCTGATCATACTCGAACAGGAAATACGCAGTCAATCAAGCCGTCTCCTCGTCGCGACAGACGACGGCTCGTACGGAAAAAAGGGATTCGTGACCGATGCGTTCAAAGATCTTGCAGCCGCGGGAGAACGGTTCGATGTGGCATTCGTCATAGGTCCGGTGGTGATGATGAAGGTCACGTGCGGCATGACAGTATCATCGGGTATAAGGACTTTTGCCTCTTTGAACCCCATCATGATCGATGGAACCGGAATGTGCGGAGGATGCAGAGTGACTGTGAACGGCGAGACGCGGTTCGCCTGTGTGGACGGACCCGAATTCGACGCCGCCGCAATCGACTGGAATGAGCTTGTCAAACGACTCAACGGATACCGGAAATTCGAGACCGCGGCGCGTGAAGCGCATGCGTGCAGACTGGAAGGCGTGCAGGAATGAGTGAGGAAAAAGGGCGAAGTCGCACAAAACGGGTTCCGATGCGGGAACAGGACCCTGCGGAGCGCGGAAAAAATTTCAGGGAAGTGCCGCTCGGGTACTCTCCCCAAGAGGCGATCGCGGAAGCTAAACGGTGCCTGCAGTGCAGGAAGCCATCATGCGTCGAAGGGTGTCCGGTGAACGTCCGGATTCCCGAATTCATAGCGCTGGTCGCTCGAGGCGAGTTCGGGAAAGCGGCAACCGTTATCAAGGAGACCAACGCGCTTCCGGCGGTGTGCGGAAGGGTCTGCCCCCAGGAGGAACAGTGTGAAATCCGCTGTATTGCCGGGAAGAGGGGCGATGCGGTGGCCATCGGCAATCTCGAACGGTTCGTGGCGGATTACGAACGCAAAAATGGCGGCCCTGCGGGACTTCCCCCGATAAAGCCTTCGAATGGAA
>CAZGVZ010000220.1:6184-7022 GCA_964529145.1 uncultured Fibrobacteraceae bacterium
CATCAGGGAGGGATTCGCTGTCACGGTTTTCGAAGCCCTGCACGAGGCGGGAGGGGTTCTCGTATACGGCATCCCCGAGTACCGCCTTCCCAAAGCGATAGTCAAAAGTGAAATTGATTACCTCGAACGGCTCGGCGTGGTCATCGAGAGAAATTTCGTCGCGGGCAAGAGCGCGACCGTGGATGACCTGCTCGAAGAGGAGGGCTTCGATGCGGTGTTCGTGGGATCAGGGGCGGGACTCCCCTCTTTCATGAAAATAAAGGGTGAAAACAGCATCGGCGTGTATTCGGCGAACGAGTACCTCACCAGAAACAATCTGATGCGCGCGTATGACGACGATGCCCATACTCCAATCATGAGGGGACGGAATGTCGTTACCATCGGAGGAGGTAACGTGGCGATGGATTCGGCACGTACGGCGCTGAGACTTGGAGCGGAGCAGTCGATGATCGTATATCGCCGGACCGAAGCGGAGATGCCTGCGCGCAGAGCGGAGATTCATCATGCGCAGGAAGAGGGAATCATCTTTCATTTGCTCTGTGCCCCTGTGGAAATCGTCGCGAATGCCGAAGGCTTCGTCAGCGGGATGAGGTGTGTCCGGATGAAGCTCGGCGAACCCGATTCTTCCGGACGCAGGCGGCCGGTGGTGATCGAGGGTAGCGAATTCGAAATAGCGTGTGACGTAGTGATAGTGGCAATCGGAAACAGCCCTAACCCCCTGATACCATCCACAACACCGGATATCGCGACCTCAAAGTCCGGAACGGTGGTCGCCGATGAAGCGAATGGACGGACATCCAAAAAATTCGTGTATGCCGGAGGGGATATCGTGACCGGA
>CAZGVZ010000221.1:0-2286 GCA_964529145.1 uncultured Fibrobacteraceae bacterium
GAGGTGTCGGTGGAACCAGCCGGAGGCAGTTGCCTGATGCGTTCCGTCGGCCGGTACCGTTCGTTCGAGCGGACTGTAACCGCGATCCTTGGTTGCCGTATTCCCGCACTTCCCGATACAGTAGCGATGGTGACGAACAACGATCCATGGAAGGGAAACCCGCCCCAGGGGACCGTAGTGTACGGTGCTGACATCGTCTCCGCCAACCGCTCGTGGTTTTCGGGGATCGTCGACCGATACCGGACCGACATCACAGACGCCGATACGTTTCTGCTCGATGCCCCCCTGATCATTCAGAGTGCCCACGACCTCAAGAAAATCGGACATATCGTGAACGGCCCACTTCTGATCGACGGAGCTCATGTCGGGATGAAGTGGAGAGATACCGGTACTGTTATCGTCAGAGGCGATTTACAGATCACAGGCGAGGTGGAGATCAGGGACATAGATTTTATCGTAGCCGGAGAAATCAAACTCCTTGACGAGGCGGACCTGTCCGGTTCAGACCTCTTCACCCAAAGCCGCATTTTCATAGGCGATCGGTCCCGGTTTGAAGGCAATGCCCTCGCGATGCACAGCATCACCGTGTACGGGAATGCATCCATCAGGGGAAAAAGCTCGCTTATCGCAGGTTCGGCTGAAGGGCAGCAGGGTTCGGGTGATTCGTCGAAATATTCCATTCTGCTTTCGGAAGAATGCGAGGTCGACGCGGTCTGTATCGCTCTCGGCGGCAGAGGCAGTATAAAAAGCGATCTTGAATCGAGTTTGAGCGGTATTCTGTGGGCCGAGCAGACGGTATGTCACCGCGGCCGCATGAAAGGACTGATCTGCGCCGGGCGACTTGTCGACTGCGACGATCCCGGGCAGTCCTCGCCGGACATCGATTCCGGCGGCACCTCCGGATCCGGAGTCGCCGGGGAGAAATGCAACGGCATGTCCGGAGAACTCGAACCGCTCGATGAGATCGCTTCGTACTCGCTTCCGTTTTTCCTCGGTCGCCTTTCAATTGTCAGATGGGAGGAGTGAGGTGCATTCCGGCGCTGCTTCACGCGGATATACGATAATCGAAGTTATCATCGCGATGTTCATTTTCGGGTGTATCACCTCTTCGATATTCACCATGATCATGAACACCGACCGGCTACGCGGCAGAGCGCTGTATGACGAACGGGTCGCCCGACTGGCCGCAGATGAAGCGGAGAGACTCCGCAACTGCGCGGCCCTGGGAGGAGAAATTGGTGACAGCAGCTACGAGACTACCGCAGGCGGCAGTACCTTCTTCGTCGAGCGTGATGTCATGGAACCAACGGAAATCATCATCCCCCGATACCCGCGTATGCCGCAAGCCATAGAGCTGAGAGTATCCGAAATGAAACGCGAAGGAAGTCCGCCGCACCGGTTCAGGATCTACGCGGGAGACGACAACCCGTGAGTGTCCTCAGAGCCGCCCGTTCTTCCTGCCGCCAGGCCGGATACTCGGTGCTCGAACTGACGGTCGCGATGGCGCTTACATCGACAGTCGTATCTCTGGTGTATGCGACGTGGAACCGTCTCAATGTCCATATGTACTCACAGCAGAGAAAAGTCGCGCTCCATCGGGAGTGCATGCGAATCTCACAGTTCGTCGAAAAAAAAATCCGCAAAGCCGATAAGGTGATCGAATGGGAAACCGACGAGATCTCTTTCACCGTATCGGGTACCGGAGAGTCGACTGATACCGTCACGTTCACCCACGACGGAGAGACGCTGGAGTGCAACGGTAAGCCGGTATCCCTCCTTCTTCCGCACACGGCGGTAACCGTCTTCTCGCTCCGTAACACAAACGACGAGGCTCCTTCGGTTCCCTACATGTTCGAATTCATGATCACGCTTTGCAACACCCAGGGGGATTCCGCGACATCGACTTCGACCGTTCTGGTGAAAAAGCCATATTCCGGAGGAGACGGTGGAGATTTCATGTGGTAAATGGGGAGAGAAGGAGCCGTTCCTTGAAGGAGGCCTGAGGCCGAGACTACCCGCGGGAGTAACCCTCCGGGTCGGAGCCTCTTCACGGGTTGGGCTGCAGTTCATAAAGAAAAGGATGTCCTGTCATCCGAGACCTGTCACTCTTAAGTGAATGATAAAGACCTTCAATGAACAGGAAGCATCCGTGGCGTGGTTTCACCCGAAGGGCGAAAAATCATTCGCTCTTGCTCCACAATCCGTGCTTGTTGCAGAACTCACGGACCATGATGATTTCTTGCGGAACAATCGAGAAAAAAGCTTCCGGCTTTTCTCCGGGGTTAA
>CAZGVZ010000221.1:2322-4441 GCA_964529145.1 uncultured Fibrobacteraceae bacterium
TCCTTGCGGCCGATTTTGCCGTCTTTCCTTATCACTTCGATGAACTGAATCCAGTGATCCGCGTCCATCGGGTGCGCGACGGACCCTACCTTAACCACCACGCCGTTTCCCGACGCTTCGACAACGGGCAAGTGCTTTTCACCCGCTCCGTCCCTGCTCTTCTCGTTCATATGCTTCATCGGTTCGCCGCAGCAGACGAGTTCACCGAAACCTCCCACGACCGTTTCGACCACGTTACCGCATTTTATGCACTTGTAGATCTCGAGCTTTTTCGCCATCCGGCAACCTCCTCACAGGAAAGAAAGAAACAATGTTGGCTCTCGTGGAGCATATAATGCAAAAATAAAATTACTACTTTCCCTTCGAAAACGCTAAGCGAAATCTTTTCAGGAACGCAGGGATTTTTTCTCACTCATCCATCCTGCAAGAGGCGGCACCCAGCATAGATTCGCAAGGATAGTCTCGGCAGCGGTCAGGGTCTGAGTTGAAGGCCTGAATCCCGCGATACGTCCCAGAAAAAGCGCGAGCGGGACCATCGTAACTATGGCCAGACTCGTGGTCATTACAGGATTTGAGAAATAAGCCCGTACGGTCTTTCCGAAGCCGCGGTTTACCCGTTTCAAATATATGATGCCGGAAACGTTGGCTCCGATCTGATCGCTCAACGCGTAGAAATATGGAACGTAAAAACCCTCGACCCCGTTTACCTCGACACCGGCGAACCTGCTGAGCGCGTCGATGAACCAGGGGAATGCCATACCGATCAGTTTGCCCCATCCATATGCCTCGGACAGGCTGCCGCCGGAGCGGGATATCCGCTTCCGAAAGGCGTATAAACCTTCAAAGATACTCTCGCTCTCGCCGGAAATCGACCGGACAAGCCACTGACCATACGGGTTGGTACTCAATCCGGCAAGATCCAGGAAAAGTCCGGACAACAATCCCACGGCATAACCGGGAACCGTATACCGGATCAGTTCACGGAAACCACTCTCACGGCCATTACCACGGGAGGCGGGGGTTTCCTTTTCGGCCTGTGACCCCTCCATGCGTTTCACTCGTCTGCGGTCGAGTAACAACTGCGGATTTCGCCGTAGTACATGGTATGGTAATCCTTTTCGGGATACAGGTGGGTATATGCTTCAACGAGATTTTTCGGGTCGAGCGGCGAACGGTATACGATCGCGCATTCGAAATGAAGACCCGGCGTTTTGATAATGGGAGTTTTTACCTTTTCTCCCGGAAAGAATTCGAGCCCGCATGCGCTGATCTTGTCGACGTCCTTCCCGGATTTGGTACCGCAAAACTCCAGTGATTTATCCATGTCCGCAAGGGGTACAGAGACAGTGTACTCCGCGCTCTCCTCGATGATGCCGTAGGTATGGCGTGTGTTGCGGACCATGATCGTCATCATCGGTTTCGCCCACATGAAACCTATACTCGCCCACCCGATTGTCATAGTATTAATACGCCCGGGTGACTGGACCGTCAAAAACGCCCCTTTGCGAATCCGCTGCAGCGCTTCGGGAGCGATCGTCAAATAATCGACATGGTGCATAACTACTCCTTTCGATATTCATGGCCGATACCCGGCGCAGTCAGCCGTATGGGCCGATATCAGCAGTGCGAGGGTCCTGGATTGCGAGAATGGCCGATGCCGCGGGCCATTGCCCATTACCGCGCCTGACCGGACATGCAGGTGACTTCTCTTCCATTTTTTCCGACGCAGATAAAATAGATATCGTGCAATAAGGAGGTGATTATTTTTGTAATTTGGTGTATCCGAAACCGGACCGCGCGCAAGCGTCCGAAGGCGGTCGCCATGGTTGCGCGAGGACTTCCGGTTCGGCACTATCGCAGCTCGCTCCCTGTGAGCCGAGTGACTGTGAGATGAAAGGCAATGCAATGTGTGGAATTGCCGGTATCTATTCCATTGGAGCTCCCCTCAATGAGGGCGACATGATCCGGCGCATGTGCGATTCCATCGTTCATCGTGGGCCCGATGACGAGGGGTATCTCTTTTTCGATCGTACCACGAAAGTTTGGGATATCCGTCGCGGCGACGATACTATTCCCGGAAAATCCTAATGCGTTAAACTCCGGGTCTGGGCAGCGCCCA
>CAZGVZ010000221.1:4451-7000 GCA_964529145.1 uncultured Fibrobacteraceae bacterium
ATCCGCGACCTGAATTCTACCTTCACGCTTGGAATGGGTCACCGCAGATTCTCCATCATCGACCTCTCCGAGGGGGGACACCAGCCTCTCATAGACCCTACGGGACGTTTCGGCATGGTATACAACGGAGAACTGTACAATTACAGGGAGCTGCGTTCCGAACTGGTGGAAAAAGGAGCCCGGTTCATTTCCTCATGCGACACCGAAGTTGTCCTAGAAGCTTATAAAACGTGGGGTGTGAATTGTTTTACCCGGTTCAACGGCTTCTGGGCGCTTGCCATCTACGACAGCCGTGAAGATTTCCTTCTTTGCGCAAGAGACCGCGTAGGAAAAAAACCGCTCTTTTACACCCTAGACCGGGATCGTTTCTGTTTCGCCTCGGAGATCAAGTCGCTGCTCGCGTCGCGCACGCAGGGAGGCCCTCCGAAGGTCAACGAGACAGCGGTCTGGAACTGGCTTGCGCTCGGAAAAAAAAACGTCGGAGATGAAACGTTTTTCGAAGGTATACACCTTTTCCCAAAAGCCTCCTATGCCATCATCGAAGCATGCGGTGACTTCAAGCCGGTCCCATATTGGCGTCTCCCGGACCGCCGGATGAGTGCAGGCGAAATATCGATCAATGAAGCCTGCAACAGAACCAGGGACCTCCTTTACGATGCGGTCTCCCTGCGGCTTCGCAGCAGCGACGTTCCTGTGGCTCTGGAACTCAGCGGAGGAATCGATTCCTCGGTCATCGCCGCCTGTGTTGCGGGGGAAAGGAATCCGCCACCGGCATATCACGTAAGATTTCCCGGTACCAGGTACGACGAAAGTGTTTTCGCGCATGCCGTCGCGGACCGCTGCGGCCTCGAACTTATCCCCATCGAACCCGGAAACGTCAGTTTCTGGAAACATCTCGGCGGATTCACCCATTTACAGGAAGAACCCTATCACTCGCCGAATATCTTTTCCGAACAGGTGAATCTGATGCGGATGAGGGCTGCTGGGATAAAGGTTTGCCTCAACGGAGCCGGCGGTGACGAGCTCTTCGGCGGCTACCCGTCGAGTTTCTGGACCGCGCAGATCGAGCTGTTACGGAATCTGCGGTTTTCCCCATTTATCAGGAACGCTTTTCGATATTCCGAACAGGCCAATCCTTTACTTCGGTTTTTCGGATTCATCCCTTACGCCGCTGCTCGTTCGATCGCGGACCGCTTCCCGTTGCTCGGAAAAGGGTACCGGCTCCATGTTTCTCCGGATCGGCGCACTAAGCCAAGGACCCCGCTCACTGCGACCGGCCGACTCCACGCTGATATGAACCGGATGCTCATGCCTTATTGGCTCGTTTCAGGGGACCGCCAGTATATGGGTGTTCCGGTCGAGGTACGGGAACCGATGTTAGACTACCGGATCGTTGAGCTCGCCTTTCGCCTGCCTGTAGAGTACCTCATACGCGACGGGTGGCACAAATGGCTTCTCAGGAAGGCGTTCGAGAGGGAATTGCCTCCGGAAGTGGTCTGGAGGCGGCGGAAGATGGGTTTTCCATTTCCGATCGGCGATTTTTCCCGTGAATCCGGAGAACTGCTATCGTATTTCGGTTCGACTAATCCTTATATATCCCTGCGCGGGCCGGTTCACTCATATAATTGGAAGGTCGTCAGTTTTCTACTGTGGTACGATTATTTCATCAGGAAGGACCTTGCGCTCTTCTCCTCGGCCGAGCGACGCGTTCACGGGGGTCCGGACAGCAAAGACTACTTCACTCCCGCATATCTGACAAGACCGGAAATTCTCTGATCCGGACTGTTCGTCATGGCCCGGTGCGCTCGGTCCGCGACCATGCGGCACTGCGTATACCCCGCAGAAATCGCCAAAATCCGAACAGCAACGCCACGTTCATCACCAGGAAATAGAACACGTGGCGCGTAACCCTGAGCGGAATAAACCGGTGCAGAGCCCCGGTCAGTGCGACGAAGGCCCCGGTCGTGAAGAACATGCGGTACAGGTCGCTGTCGCTGTAGATAAAGAGCGCACCGCAGCTGATCGAGGCTATCAAAAGGAAAAACGGTGAAAACCATCGTGTGAACTTATGCGAAATCAGGCAGAATGCAGGCCAGCCCCGGCATGGGTTGAAGAAATCGAGCAACCAGAAAAATGCCTGGAAATTGCCGGCCCCTATCCTGACACGACGTGAAAATTCACCCTTCACGTTGCCTGTCGTATCCTCTTCCGATACCGCTTCCGGCTCGTATACCACCCGTTTCCCCTGACGTATTACATTCATGGGAATGAGTACGTCATCATTGGAGTAGGAATTGGCTGGAATGGGTTTGAACAGCTTTTTTCTGATCGCATAAAAACCCCCGAACGCGGAAATGGTGCTGTGCAGCAAACCTTCGAAGTATTTCTGCCGGGATTCGAAAGAACGGTAGATACCCTCCCCCATCTCTTCGTCATCCCGGCTTGCATGAGAGATGTGCCCGGCTACCGCTCCGACTCTTTCATCACCGAAATCATGTACCATCACGTACAGACAATCGGATTGGTGCATGGTGTTCGCGTCGGTGAAC
>CAZGVZ010000222.1:0-6994 GCA_964529145.1 uncultured Fibrobacteraceae bacterium
TCTTGATCGCTTTCTTGTAAGAGACCCTCTTTTCGATCTGACGCGCGATGTTGTCGCCTACGAGCTGAGAATCCATCTCGGGCTTTTTCACCTCACGAATATTGATCTGAATCTCTTTTTGCGTCAAATGCTGGAGCTCTCCCTTGAGCCTTTCCACTTCTTCGCCTTTCTTGCCGATGACGATTCCGGGGCGGGAGGTATGGATGCCTACAGTAACCCGTTTAGCAGTCCTCTCGATTTCCAGCGTGGATATGCCGCCGTGTTCAAGGCGTTTTTTCAAATAATTCCTTATCAGAATGTCCTCATAAAGGTAATCGGGAAAACGCTCCTTGGCGAACCAGTTCGATACCCAGGAATGCGTGATGCCTATTCGCAAGCCGACCGGATTGGTTTTCTGACCCACATATCCTCCTGTTAATTGGCGATCTTCACTGAAATGTGACACATACGTTTGACGATTCCGGAGGCGCTGCCCTTGGCGCGGGCTCGGAACCTTTTCATCACCGGACCCTGATCGACCCGTATCTCGCTCACGCGCAATTCGTCTATATCGATTGCCGTTTCGCTGTTTTTGCTCTGAATGTTGGCGACAGCCGATTTGAGCAACTTCGCGATGTCCAGCGCGACTTTCTTATGAATGCTCAGCTCCAGAAGGCTGAGCGCTTCTCCCACCATTCTTCCACGAACGACATCCGCTACAAGGCGCGCCTTTCGTGATGTAGAACGGACATTTTTGATTTTTGCCAAAGATTCCATCTTTTCCTCGCACCTATTTCTTTACCGCGGCAGCTTTGTCGGACTTGCCGGAGCCGCTGTGTCCCCTGAATTGCCGTGTCGGAGCGAATTCGCCCAACTTGTGGCCCACCATGTTTTCCGATACATATACCGGAATGAACTTGTTGCCGTTATGAACCGCGAATGTATGCCCGACGAATTCGGGAAGAATCGTCGAACGCCGGGACCATGTTTTTATGACCTTCTTCTGTCCGGATTTGTTCGCATCATCGACTTTCTTCTCCAGATGTCCATCCACGAACGGACCTTTCTTAACGGATCGCGACATACCTTTTCCTCTTCCAGTTTATTTGGTTCTGCGACGAACGATATACTTACCTGACGTTTTTCTGGGATTCCGTGTCTTGAGCCCTTTCGCCTTCTGGCCCCACGGGGACACCGGATGTCCGCCTCCGGAAGTCTTTCCCTCTCCTCCACCCATCGGATGGTCGATCGGGTTCATCGCGACACCGCGCACCGTGGGACGGATTCCCTTGTGCCGCTTCCGCCCGGCGGAACCGATGCAGATGTTCATATGTTCGATGTTGCTCACCTGCCCTATGGTACTCAGGCACGTTTCCCTGACGTTTCTCACTTCGCTTGACGGGAATTTGAGCTGTACCATCGCGTTCTCCTTCGCGACGATTTCGGCGTATGCACCCGCGCTTCGCGCGATCTGTCCGCCTTTCCCTTCACGCAGCTCTATGTTGTGCACCTGCATTCCCATCGGTATGTTCTTGAGCGGCATGCAGTTTCCTTCGGCCACTTCTACGTCTTGTCCTGAAAGGACCTTCATACCCGTTTTCATATTCGAAGTCGCGAGAATATAACGGCGTTCTCCGTCGGCGTACTTGATCAGCGCGATGAACGCAGACCGGTTCGGATCGTATTCGATCGTCTCGACAATACCGGGAACATCGAACTTGTTACGCTTGAAATCGATTATCCGGTAATACCGTTTATGAGCTCCGCCGCGGTGCCGAACCATTATCGCACCCCGGTTGTTTCTTCCCGTGATTTTCTTTTTGATCTCGGTCAGAGGCTTGTAGGGTGCGCCGCTGGTGATCTGCTCGAAACTGTTTGTTGTCATATACCGTGACGTCGGGGTCACTGGTCGGTACGTCTTCAGTGGCATAATATACTCCGCTCATTTGCTTCGGCGTTCAAATTAAACCTCTCCAAACCGGGCGATCGACTGCCCTTCCTTGACTTTAACGATAGCTTTCTTCCAGTCGGGACGGAAACCGACGTTACGGCCCATCCGTTTCCTCTTTCCCTTCACGATGGACGTGTTCACAGATTCCACGGTGACATTGAAGAGTTTCTCGACAGCCTCCTTGATCTGAGGCTTCGTCGCATCCTTCATGACATTGAATACATATTTATTCTGCATCTGGCGCAGTGTCGTGTTTTTCTCGGTAATCGAGGGATAACGTATCAGATTATGATATTTGCTCACAGTGCCACAGCCTCCCTGATCTTGTCGATCAATAGTTCGTTACCGAAAATGATATTGTCATTACGCACGATATCGACCGCACAGATTTCATTGATCGGCTTGATATCGACATCCCTGATATTCCGGCCGGAAAGAAAGACGTTGCGGGCATCGGAATCGACGATCAGAAGGTTCTTCTTACCCTGAACCGAGAGCGCCTTGAACAAAGATATCATCGTTTTCGTTTTCGGCTCGTCGCAGGAGATCTTTTCCACGACAATGATCTTTTCATCCTTCGCGCGGGAAGACAGAGCGGAGATCAGTGCGAGTTTCCGTATTTTTTTGGGAATGCTGGTTGCGTAGCTTCGTGGATCGGGCCCGAAGGCCTTGCCTCCCCGGACCCAGACGGGTGACGTGTTGGATCCCGCGCGTGCGCGACCGGTCCCTTTCTGGCGCCATGGTTTCTTGCCGCCACCGCTCACTTCGGAACGCCCCTTCGTCTTGGCGGTACCCTGCCGCTGATTGGCGAGAAACTGCGTAATAACCTGATGGAGCAGAGGTTCATTGACTTCCGCACCAAAGACCGCTTCAGGCGCATCCATTTCACCCTTGATGGTTCCGTCCTGCTGATACACTTTGATTTTCATGCTCGTCATATCCTGGATAAATCATTCAACCGTGATTGGTTTTTCTTAAAATTACAATTCCCTTGTTTCTTCCGGGCACCGCCCCCTTAAGGAAAACCAACCCGTTTTCCTTGTCGATGTTCACCACCGCGAGCCGCTTGACGGTAACGCGTTCGTTGCCGTACTGTCCCGACATCTTCAATCCGGGAAACACGCGCGCCGGGTAGGTGTTAGCACCGGCAGATCCACGCTCACGCACATTGGTATTACCGTGTGTCTCGCGACCCCTGTGGAAATTGTACCGTTTGATGGTTCCGGCGTGCCCCCTTCCCTTCGATACCCCGGTCACGTCGACGTACTTGATGTTTTCAAACACTTCGACGCCGATACGCTGCCCGGGCGTATACTCTCCGGATCCTGAGTCCTCCAGGCGCACCTCTTTGATAACCCTTGTGGGTGTGGTACCGAGCTTCTTGAAGTGACCGGCTTCGGGTTTGTTCAGTTTGCTTTCCTCGATTTCCTCGAACCCGAGCTGAACGGCGCCGTACCCGTCGTTTTCAACTGTTTTGACCTGATGAACGATATTCATTCCCGTGTGAACGACGGTAACGGGAACAGTCTTTCCGGCCTCGTCAAAAAGGCGCGTCATACCTATTTTCTTTCCAATCAAACACTGCATAATGTCCCTGTCTTCTTTGGACCGCCTGCGCGAATCTCGTCGATCGTGACACCTTTCCGAAAACGATTTGTCGACAGGACTGCTTCGCTCTCCGGTATTCCGGGATCCCGGACAGGAGTTTCTCTCCGCTCCGGTGCGCGATGCACTCCTCGTCACCGCATCGATTCGAATCAGGTTTATACTTTTATCTCAACATCCACACCCGCAGGGAGATCCAGCTTCATGAGAGAATCCACCGTCTGCGGAGTCGATTCCAGAATATCGATAAGCCTTTTATGAACCCTCGTTTCGAACTGTTCCCGCGATTTTTTATTGACATGCGGAGAACGAAGTACCGTATAGATCGTTTTTTCGGTCGGCAATGGTATCGGTCCGGAGATGCGCGCTCCCGTGCCTTTTGCCGTGCGGACAATATCGGACGCCGATTTATCCAGTATGTTGTGGTCAAACGATTTGAGACGAATTCTTATTCTTTCACCCGGCATGTGCCTATGCTCCTTGTTGTCGTACTTTTTTATTGTCTACCGATACGGCGGAGTATCGCATCCTGTTCCGTACGGTTCATGAATTCGTAGCGGTCGAATTGCATGGTGTATCCGGCCCGCCCTTGTGTGAGAGACCTTAACGCAGTTGCGTAACCGAACATTTCGGAAAGGGGGACTTCCGCATCGACGACCTGCATGTCCTTTCTCTGGGATATACCCACAACTTTACCCCTCCGGCTGTTCATATCATTGATAACCGAGCCTATATGTTCGACCGGAACCACGATCTCGATTTTCATGACAGGCTCGAGCAGTGCAGGAAACGCTTTTTCGCACGCTTCCCTGAATGCATTGATTCCCGCTATCTTAAAAGCCATTTCAGTCGAATCCTCTTCCCGGTACCCGATTTCGAAAATCGTCGTTTTTATACCGGTAAGAGAATACCCCGAAAGCATACCACCGCCTGAAGCCTCGAGCACCCCCTGTTTCAACGCGGCGATGAATTGCGATGGTTGAGATTGAACCGAAGATGTATCGAAAACTATTCCCTGATCGGCTGCTACCGGTTCGATGCCAAGGGACACCTTGGCATACTGACTTTTTCCACCTATCATCTGGGAAAACTCGATCACAACGCGGGATTTTTTCGTCACCGATTCCCTGTATGAAACCTGGGGTTTCCCCACGTACACACCGACATTGAATTCCCGTACGAGCCTATCGATAAGAATTTCGACATGCAGTTCGCCCATGCCCGAAATTAGCTTTTGTCCGGTTTCGCTGTCAGTGGTCACGAGGCATGTCGGATCTTCATCTGCCAGTCTATCGAGCGCACTGTTAAGCTTTTCCTCGTCGACCGTGCTCTTGGGTTCGATGGAACGCGAAAGGACGGTATCCGGAAAAACCATTTTTTCGTACACAATCCGGAAATCGGGATCACAAAGGGTGTCACCGGTAGTCGTCGTTTTCAGACCGACAAGCGCGACAATATCTCCCGCCTGCATATTCTGCTCCGCATGTCTTTTATTGGAATGCATGCGGAAAATCCTGGTGACCCTTTCCTTCGCTTCAAGACGGGGATTGTAAAACAGATCCTTTGTTCCGGCTTTTCCGGAATACACCCGTGCGTACGCGAGCCTTCCGACGTGAGAATCCGAAGCGATTTTGAAGATCAGCGCGGAAAACGGCTGCTTCGGATCCGGCAGACGCTCCAGTGGTTCATGCGTTTCCGGATTCATTCCCCTGACCGACCCGCGATCCAAAGGAGAGGGGAGATAGTCGACTATGGCGTCGAGCAGCTGTTGAATCCCTTTGTGTTTGAATGCAGACCCGCAAAGAACCGGGCAAATCGCCCCGGCCAAGACCCCCGCTCTTATTCCCCTGACCAGTAAAGCCTTATCGATTGTCTTTCCGTCGAGCGCCTGCTGCATGAGCTCGTCATCGAAATCTGCGACCATTTCAACAATGGTTTCCCGGTGACTCCTGGCGGCATCGACAAGGGTTTCAGGTACAGGCTCCTCGATAACTCGCACGCCAAGCGACTCCTCTTCGTACCGGTACGCTTTCATGCCCACAAGATCGACGACCCCGGCAAAGGTCTCTTCGTTGCCGACAGGCAACTGAAGTGCGACCGGTTTCGCGGAAAGCTTGGCCCGCATCATAGAAAGGACATTGTCGAAATCCGCTCCGATGCGATCCATCTTATTAACAAACGCGATTCTGGGAACGTGATACTTGTCGGCCTGGCGCCAGACAGTCTCGGACTGGGGTTCTACGCCTCCCACTGAATCGAATATGGCAACTGCGCCATCCAGAACTCTCAAAGAACGCTCTACTTCAATCGTAAAATCGACATGCCCCGGCGTGTCGATGATCGTTATTCGACAATCTTTCCACCTGCATGTCGTCGCAGCGGAGGTGATGGTGATTCCACGCTCACGCTCCTGCACCATCCAGTCCATGGCCGTATTTCCGTCATGGACCTCCCCCATCCGATGCAGGATCCCTGAATAATAAAGGATTCTTTCGGTGGTGGTTGTTTTTCCCGCATCGATATGCGCCATGATGCCGATATTTCGAATCTGCTCAAAAGAAACCGAGTCATTCATACCTGTCTTCCACGGCTTCGGTAAGAGCCTACCATGATATCGCGCTCACTTTCGTGACGACCTCTCCACGTCTTCGAAATCATGACGCTGCAACCTTATGCGGAAAATTCAAAGAACACGCTGTTACCAGCGGAAATGCGCGAATGCCTTATTCGCCTCTGCCATTTTATGGGTGTCGATTTTCTTGCGCACCGCCCCACCCTCGTTTTTCGATGCCTGGAGAAATTCGTTGGCCAGTTTCTCGGCCATGCTCTTTTCGGAGCGCTCTTTCGCATAGGAAATGAGCCATCTGATCGCCAGGGACACACGCCTTTCCGGCGATACCTCCACCGGCACCTGGTAATTGGCCCCTCCGATGCGGCGCGATTTCACCTCGAGAGTCGGCTTCACATTGTCCATGGCTTTTTTGAAGATGCCTATTCCGTCCTGTCCTCCACGTTCTCCGGCAATCCGAACGGCTCCATAGAAGATGCCTTCGGCAAGACGTTTCTTTCCACCCCTGGTGACGTTATTGATGAACTGGGTTACCAGTGTGCTGTTGAACTTCGGATCCGGGAGCAGATCCCTTTTTTCGGCTTTTCGTCTTCTGGACATATATTTCCTTATTTTTTCGGACGCTTGACGCCATATTTTGATCGACTACGTTTACGATTATTCACACCCTGCGTATCGAGAGCACCGCGGATGATGTGATACCTGACCCCGGGCACATCCTTCACACGCCCTCCCCTGATAAGCACAATCGAGTGCTCCTGGAGATTATGTCCCTCGCCCGGTATGTAGGCGTTCACCTCCATATGATTGGTGAGCCTGACACGGGCAACCTTCCTCAATGCAGAATTGGGTTTTTTGGGTGTCGTCGTGAAAACACGGGTGCAAACGCC
>CAZGVZ010000223.1:0-6083 GCA_964529145.1 uncultured Fibrobacteraceae bacterium
AATGCGGGAAACACTGCCACTCCCAGAGTGACGATTCCCATTCCGCCGAGCCAGTGTGTCATACTTCGCCAGAACAGCAGTCCCTTGGGCAGAACCTCGACATCGGTGATGATCGTGGCACCTGTCGTGGTAAATCCGCTCATGATCTCGAAGAATGCATCTGTAAAACAGTTCCATAACCCGACGGCTCCCGAAACCTCCCTGGTCTGAATGAAATAGGAGCATAATGGAATGGAGCCGAAAAGGGTGAGAAGTATCCATCCGAACGTCACGATCGCGAAGCCCTCCCGTATGGTCTTGTCCTCAGGGTTCTTCCGGGGGAGAAGCGTGAGAGCGAACCCGGAAGAGAACGACAGTACGATCGCAAAGAGAAGTCCGGAAATCTTTTCGTCGAGAATAAAGAACGGAAACGGCCGGTCGTGATGTTCGAAGAACGCGATCGCCAATGGAATCGTCATCGAGAACGACAGGATCTGGAGCAGTTTACCTATGGAATAACGGATGAAATGCAGATTCATATGGCATCGATGTCATGATGAGGTGTCGGGGTACATTACAATACCGAGTTGGATCTGAACAGCCTGCCTACTTCCCTGGTATCGCCGGGGTGAGAGAGTACCAGTATTTCATCGTTTTCCTGAATGATCGTTTCTCCTGAAGGAATGATCATCTCCTCGCCGCGCAGGATGCTTCCTATGATTATGGAACGCTTCATTATTGTACCGAGCTTCTTTATGGGCATATCTATCACGGCACTTCCCGGGCCGATAACGAAGCGGCTCACCAGGACATTGACGCTCTTGAGCGACAGGAGCGAGGCGATCGGCAGTTTGATGATATTGCGCATGATGGTTTGCGTGGTGATCAGGTTGGGATCTATCACGTGATCGATGCCGAGAGAGAGAAAAAGTTTGTTATGCCGGCGATTCGTGCTTACGGCGATGGTCCGTAAAGCACCTTCGGCTTTCGCGAGGAGGCAGGACATGATGTTGTCTTCCGGATCGTTTCCCGCCGCGATAAAAAAAGGCAGCTCATGAACCCTTATCTCCTGAAGCATTTCCACATTGGTGCAGTCCCCAAGCAACACTTCCGTATCGGGAAGAACCGACGCGGCGTGCTGCGCATGCTCCTCGTTGGGATCGACCAGAATGACCCTGTCGGCGTACTCGTCCATACGTCGGGCCAGTTCCACCGATTCGAGTGTATCGCCGAATATCACGATTCTTTTTGATTTTTCCAAAGGCTGATCGATAAGCTGCCTGAACGCGGGGAGCGAATCGTCGCGCATGACTGCAATGATCTCGTCGCCTGGGCGTATCACTTCGGTCCCCCTGGGAAGAATGGCCCGGCCGTCGCGAATGATGAGCACGATGAGAATATGTGCCGATTTGGAGATTTCATTGGTTTCTATGAGGGTCTTTCCGGCTATCGGCATGTCATCCTTGATCCGGTATCCGCGGAGGTATACGTTACCCATCAGGAAATTTTCCGCTTCGGTCACCCCGGGAAGCTCGATATATTTGAGAATATTGTTCACGATCTCCAATTCGGGCTCGATGACGTCGGTAACGCCGGTCTTCGAGAATGTCACCGGAGAATCGGGATCCGACATCTTGAGGGAGCGTATGCGTGCGATGCGCTGGGGTACCCTGTATTGCATGGCGAAATTGCAGATTATGAGATTGATTTCATCGTTCGGCGTGACCGCGATGACCATCTCAGCATCCCTGATTCCGGCCTTTTCGAGTGTCGCCGGATTCACGCCGTTTTCATTTATGATGAGTGCATCCAGTTTGTTGTTGATCTCTTCGCAGAGCTGAGGAGATTTTTCAATGATGGAAATGCTGTGTCCCTGATGACTCAGATGCTCAGCGACACTGTAACCTACGTCTCCGGCACCCACAATTACTATATTCACAGCCTGGCCGAACTCCATGAACGAAACAGATGAAAGATTTTAAAACGGGATTTAAATATATAACGGGACCGGGTGATCATGGTACGATTGGTGGGCACCGGATTCCGAATGGGATTTTTTTCCGGATACGGAACTTCTCAGGCCGGCCGGGAATTCCGTATTTTCAAAGGTCGCCCATTACGGCCGAGAGGAGCTGATGAGAGGATTCATTCTTGCCGCAGGTTTCGGAACAAGGTTACGTCCTATCACCGACCACCTCCCGAAAGCTCTCGTACCGCTTGCAGGGAAACCGCTGCTGAGCCACGCGCTCGAATTCCTCAGTTCCTGCAGCGTGACCGAGATAGGGGTCAATGTACATTATCTATCAGAACAGATCCGGCAATTCCGGTCGAGTTCTCCATTTCCGTTCGACATTTTTCATGAAGAACCAGAAATCAGGGGCACCGGAGGCGCGCTGCGGTTCGCGCACTCTTTTTTATCAGGCCGCGAATCCTGCATGGTGGTCAACGTCGATATAGTCGCGCAATTCGATATCCACGGACAGATACGCTGTTTCGAGGATTCCAACGACTGCTGCAGATTGCTTGCCTGGGAGAACGGATCCGGAACCGGTACCATCAGTTATCACAGCCGAAACGGAAAATATGCCTTTTCGTCACGAAACGACACCGGCTCTTCAGGCATCGAAACCGCGGATTTCATTGGTATGGCACTGTATCGTTCGGAATTCCTGAAGCTTCTGGACAGCAACGATTTTTCCATAGTTCCTGTCTGGAGCAGGGCTGTCGCCCGGGGTATGCCCGTTTCGGTGGGACTTGTCAGGCACGGTTACTGGCGGGACCTCGGGAATCCCGCCGCCCTGGCTCAGGCACATTTCGACATTATCGACGGCTCGCTGGAACTTCCTCCACCGCCCTCGCTTCATCTCGACAGGGTGTTCAAGCGCTGTTATCCTGCAGCATGGGGCAAGTCCCTGTACGATACCCTTGGAGAATACTGCTGGGTGGAGGAGCAGTCGTACACGCCGGGTCACCTCGAACGCACCGTGATTCTCCCGGGGGCCGTCCGTTCAGAGGGAACCCCGCTTCGCAACTCTCTCTGCACTCCATGGGGGGTAATCGCTATCAATGAGTGATGAACTGATTCTGACACCTGCACAGATCGATTTCCTGACCCGTGAATGCTCCGGGTTCGCACCGGGCAACGGCATCGAACTAGCCGGACATGCCGGATCGCAACGTCATTTCATCCGAATTCACTGCGGATCCTGCTCCCGGATACTGATAGTCTGGGACAGCGGAGACGAGGACTGGCACCGTTTTCTTGCGATAGGACATGACCGGGAAAGGACCGGTATGCTGCTTCCCGAAATAATTGCCGCGGACCCGCGCCACGGCCTGATTCTCGAGGAGGACCTCGGCACGCAGACACTCAAGAGATATTGTGCCGGAGTATCCGGTGACCACCGGAATATCGAAACCGTCTATAGGCGCACGCTTGAGGCTCTGTGTTTCTGGCAGTCTCCGCATGTCGCCGCCCATCCGGTGATTGCCGCGCGATCGATGGATATCGAGACGTTCCTCTGGGAATCGTCCTACTTCGCCCGGCACTTCGTTATCGATTTTTGTGGATGTGAAGCGTTACTCGGCGATGCGTGGGAAAACGAACGGACCAGGCTGGCCCGCCGGTGCGCCATGCTTCCGAAAACCGCGATTCATCGCGACTTCCAGTCGGAAAACGTCATGATAATCGAAGAAGGCGTACGCTTCGTCGATTTTCAGGGCGCCAGGCTTGGGCCTCCAGAGTACGACGTAGCTTCCCTTCTGTACGATCCTTACGTCACCTGTATAGACGATGGAATGTGCTCGAATCTCCACGGGTACTGGAACGACAGGCGGGGGGGAGGTTCTGAGCAGGTGGATTCGCTGTATCTCTGCGCGGTGCAGCGTCTGATGCAGGCGCTGGGGGCTTACGGCAACCTCTCGCTTCACCATGGAAAACAATGGTACCGGAGGTACATGCTGCCCGGCCTCGAGCGGCTTTCCGGCGTAATGCGCAGGTTCGAGGACTATCCTGCGATCGGGAAGGTGGTAGAGGGGTGCAGGGAGGCTGCAAAAGTATGAAATTACCCGGGCGCCGGCGCAACATTCCGAAAGGCCGGCTGAAAGACGGTCGCGACGGCGGAGCGGTGCCGCGTTGCTCTACACTGTCGGGTACGATGTCCGGGCTTGATCTACCCACGATTCAGGAGTTATCTTGTGGGGCATGGTCAACCGCAATGTAATACTGTATTTCGGATTCAAACCGGCCTATCATGATTCGGAAAGATCCAATATCATTGTATGAAAGCCTGAGGGAGGCGGTCTCCCGCACGGCTGACACGTTTTTCAAAGCAGGCACCATGAAGAGGTCATCGTCCGGGTTCCGGCGTAGTGTTCTATTCAATCTCCTTGTCGCACTCGGGATTCTCTCCCGGATATTTCACGACAATTTCACCGGCTCGTCCGCTCCGCGGCAGGCGTATCTCGACCCGGGGACCGGGTCGATGATCATTTCCGCTGTGATCGGTGTTTTCGCCACACTCGTGCTCGGTTTCAAGACAGCCGGATACAGGATCGCCGGGCTTTTCAAAGGAAAACCGAAAAAAGCGGATGAGAAAAATGATGGAAAGCCCCAAAAAGAATGACAGGGCCAAAGCTGCCGCATGAACCTGAAAACGCGCATCTTTTTCGATCCTGTCGATTTCTTCCGTTCCTTTTTGAGCTATCGTTCGTTTTACAGGCTTTCGCCCGATCGCAGGAGCATCGTTTTCTATTCCGAAAGCGGGCAGGATTGGCACGTGTTCCGACGCATCATCGGGAAACTGCTTTCGATGGGCGAAAATGTTTGTTATGTCACCTCCGACCGAGACGATCCCGGACTCGCATTGCAATACGAATCGTATCGACCGTTCTATCTCAGGGAAGGTTTCTGGCAAATTCTCTTTTTTCAGTTTCTCAGAGTGGACTGTCTTGTGCTCACCATGATCGATCTGGGTATTTTCCAGCTAAAGCGATCGATATCGCCGGTCCATTATATCTATCTTTTCCACTCCATGGGAAGCACGCATATGGTCGATTTCGAGACTTCCTACGACCATTACGATACTATCCTCTGCGTAGGACCACATCAGGTCCGGGAGATCCGGGCGAGTGAGCGTATCCGGAATCTGCGGCCGAAAAACCTCGTCGAGCATGGTTACGGACGTGTGGAGGAACTCATGGGGGAGGCGGAGAAAGGTCGAAGGGCATCGGTGGGGAACCCCCCGGTCGTTCTGGTCGCGCCAACCTGGGGTGACAACTCCATCCTCAACGTTTGCGGCAAAGAGCTCCTGGATGTGTTGCTCGGCGCAGGGTACAGGGTGATTCTGCGGCCTCATTACCAGACCCGCAGACTCACACCCCGGATCATTGACGATATTCTTGCCCACTATGGCGACAACCCTTTCCTTGCCTGCATCGATACAATGGGGGACCTGCAATCTCTGCTCGATTCCGACCTGCTGATCTGTGACTGGTCCTCGACGTCCATCGAGTACGCGCTCGGGCTCGAAAAACCGGTACTCTATATCGATGTACCCCGAAGGGTTCGCAATCACCGCTATGGGGAACTCGGTATCGAACCTATGGAAGTGAGCATCAGGACCGAGGTGGGAATTGTGCTAGACCCAGCGGAACTCGAAAAAGCGCCCGCGATGATCGAACGGCTGCTCGGGGAGCACGGCCTGTTTCGCGACCGTATTGCTGCCATGCGGAAGAATGTACTTTTCAATATCGGTCGTAGCGTGGAAGCAGGGGCGGAAGCGATCGCCTCGATTGCCCATTCTCAGAAAGAACGGCGCCTTCACGTACCTCATGGGAGATAAAAGCCGGGGAAAAGACGGTGCCGCATGATGGCATCGGATACTCCTGGTTATCATGCGGCAAACTCCGGAAGTGAATCGATAATGCGGATTCCCCTGCCAATAAAAAAATGGATATGCCTGCCGGGTCGTTTACCGCTTTTGCGGTGGAGCTCGGGATTTTTTACCTGCGCGACACTCGTTCTCCTTATTGTCGGCACGCGCTATTTCGCGGTATATAGATTCACGATGGAGCCGCTCGGGATACTGTACCCGCTCGTCGCG
>CAZGVZ010000223.1:6093-6983 GCA_964529145.1 uncultured Fibrobacteraceae bacterium
CAGTCATTTCGGCTCGGTGATGCTGCTCGCCGGTCTCACCGCCCTGCCGCTCATCGTTCTTTTCCCCTGGCGGAAACTGATCGTGCCCTGCTGCGTGCTGACCGTCTCCGCGATCATAACCCTGGTTCTTCTCGATTCCCAGATCTATACGGCACACCGTTTTCACTTCTCTCTGCTCACGGTACGGATCCTCGGATGGAAGACTTGGGGGTTCGGCATCCTTTATTTCGTCATCACCTGCGTTTTCAACTCCTTTCTGGCGGCAATCACCTGGAAACGGCACATCGTGCTCGGTAAGAAATCCGGTCTGGCAATTTCGGTTCCAGCGTTGATCCTCTTGCTGCTCTTCACTCACGGGACCCATATCTGGGCCGATGCCGCGGGGTACGTTCCAGTGACCGGTTTCACCACCACACTGCCAATGTTCTATCCTTCCACGGGAAAGAAGCAGCTGGTGAAGCTCGGGATCGTCGATCTCTCGAAAAGGGGAGGAGCATCAGGCAGGGGAGTGACCGGTTCGAAGCTGCACTACCCCGTACGTCCGCTCGCCTTCGGAAACTGCCGGCCGAACATTCTGCTGATCGGCATTGACGCAATGCGGCGTGATCAGCTCACCCCGGAGCGCTCACCCCGCTGCGCGGGTTTCGCCCGGGAATCGGCCACGATCTTTACCGACCACTGGAGCGGGGGAAACTCCACCAAAATGGGACTCTTTTCGCTCTTCTACGGCATTCCTCCAACCTATCAACACTATTTCGAATCGACCAAACGGACACCGGTGCTGGTCGACAGGCTTCTCGAGTGCGGATACGAGATGGGCATATTCACGAGCTACAAGCTCTACCGTCCCGCGGGACTCGACGTGACCGCCTTCGCCGATGTAAAAAACC
>CAZGVZ010000224.1:0-692 GCA_964529145.1 uncultured Fibrobacteraceae bacterium
TGTTGTGTATCAGCGGCCCTATGGTTAGTATGCCGTTTTCCGAATGACCGGCCTGCTCAAGCGCTAGATCGACGGCACGCTTGACTCCCATGCAAAAACCCGCTGTTTCGGCGATGATCACTTTCATGCTTTTTTCCGTTTCATCGAGCGTTAAAATACGTCATGAATATCCGGATCCCTCAAAAATTTGGCACATTACCTACCGAAAGCCATTTTTAGGCCATGGCCCCTGTCATCAACGTTTCCGGAATGAGTAAATCTTTCGGCAAATACCGAGTTATCGACGATCTTTCGCTGGAGATCGAGGCCGGTACGGTGTATGGGCTCGTAGGCCTCAACGGCGCGGGCAAAACCACGCTTCTGCGCCTGCTGCTGGGAATTCTCCATCCCGACTCCGGGGAAATCACCGTTGCCGGGCACAACCCCTGGAGGCATGAACATCATTACTATAAGAAATGCGGAGTCATTCTTGAAAGCGACGGCTTCTGGGGGAATCTGACAGCCTGCGAAAACTGTTCCATTTACGCTTCGGCGAAAGGTGTTTCGCAAAGGGATCTGGAGACCTACCTTCGTACATTCTGGCATGAAACATCGCTATTTTCCGGGAAAAGAAAAGTGAAGCATTTCTCGCGCGGCGAACGTATGCAGTGCGCCATCTGCAGAGCCTTTATGGGTGAGTCCTCGGTCTATTT
>CAZGVZ010000224.1:702-6972 GCA_964529145.1 uncultured Fibrobacteraceae bacterium
ACGAGCAACTGGATCACCGAACCGGGATCATACCCGCTGTGGCACTCGATCTGAAGGGGTATGACCTGTTGAGATCACTGGTGACCGATGCCCGCGGCCGCGGGGCGGCGCTTATCATCAGTTCCCATCAGCTCGACACAATCGATGAACTCTGCGACCGTGCGGGCATTCTTCAGGAAGGGAGGCTGCGCGAGATCGACCGACGTTCTCCCGGCCGGACAGTCTGGTTCATAGATGCCGACGGATCGGACAGATACCTCCGTTGTATCACCTCAGCCGGCGGAGAAGAGGTCAGTTACGAGCAAGGTTGGCATTTCAGAGTGGCCGAAGCGGAAAAAAACATACCCGACATCATCCGCGCTCTGGTTGCCGCGGGGTGCGCGATCAGGGAGGTCCGCCCCGGCGATCCGCAGGGGTTCGGTACTGCCATCAGATCTTTTTACACTGAATCCGCCCACGGTGAGGTCCCATGCAAGGCACCCTGACCATACTCCGGAAGGAGTGGCGCTGCTTCATCGGGTCCGACCGGGGGATGTTCCTGCTATATGCGATCCTCACCCTGTCCTGGAGCATCATGCTTGCGGCACCAAGGGATGCGGCGGTGGAAGCGGAATCACTATGGCTCGTCTTCTTCTCCGTCGTCATCTCGGCCAATTTCTCGAACACCGTTTTCATCTCGGAACGAATCAACGGCATTCTGGAAATCCTACTCACGTCGGGCTTGTCACGTAAAAATATCCTCTACGGCAAGATGCTCTTTTCAGGAGGAATGAGCACCGGGATGGGGCTGTTGTGCATCGCACTCTCGTACGCATGGCGCCCCCTGCTCTACGGCGACCATGACCGGCACATCACGGGAGGCGATGTGGCGATCTATATTTCGGCGGTATACATGAACACCGCGGGCAGCGCGTGGTTGTCGGTTCTCATGGCGAATCCGCGCCTGCTCCATCTTGTGAATCTCCTCACGCTCGCGGCGCTGGTGATTTCGTACAGGATAGCTTCGCTCTTCTTTCCAGTCCCATGGTACGTTCTGTCCCTGGCGGTACTCGGCCTTGGCTTCGGTGCGACATTCGCCGCGCGACGGCTGTACGAAAGCGAAAGAATCCTGCAACCCGTGATTCTGTAACCTCCCGGTCCGCTCCAGGCATCACGCGATGCAGGGCCCCGTCTTTCCGAAGGCATTCGCCATATATCCCGCAGCTGCATGCAATCTGCAGCCGGTCTCATAATAAATATGCGATTCTATTAATTAAAAATTCCGGAGATTTTTAGTACATCTATCATGAGACCATTACTAATTTTCGATAAGGGTAACCTTTTTATGGTGAAGTGCACCTAATATTGACACAAATAACAGAAACGATTTCGGATCCGAGTTAATCGAACGATGTATGCTCGGAGACCGTGAGGCGTTAGGGACACTGTTCGTAATACATGGCCGGAACAGCGGAGTGGAAAGAAGGCAAGAAGTGACAGACCTCAAACAACAAAAATCAATTACCGGAACGGGTGGTTACGGGGCCGAAGCACCCGACGTGAGCGGGCATTCAATCGTCCCGATACACCACCATCCGGAAGCGTGTCAGAATTTTTTCACGAAACGTATTGATGGATTCTCGGGCCTTAAAAAGCGGCTTACGTATTTCAGTTCAATCATTCTGGCCTCTTTAGCGGGAGACATATCCCTAGCAGCACCCGTTGACGATGCACCGCACATTACTTATGAAGACCCCCGAAAACTGGTCATACACTTCTTCGGTTCCTCGACATGCGGAGAGTGTCACCACATACGCACGGAAATCCTGAAACCGCTATCAGATAATAATGCCGATATCCTCGATGTCCGTATCCACGACATCGATGACGAAGATGGCTTTCAACTGCTGGATGCAATGGAAAAAGCATATGACGTAGTGGAATCTCTGCCGATTCAACTCTATTTTCCTGACACGCTTCTGGCTGGTGGTGAAACAATAATAAAATACGGTCCCGAATTGATCACCAAGTATCTAGCCGATCCATCAAAATGGCATTATACATCCAAAATCGAAACGACAAAATCCGGGATCGAAACATTGCGTGAACGCTTCCAAAGGTTTTCATTTCTGGGAATCGTTGCAGCCGGACTCGTTGACGGTGTCAATCCTTGTGCCATCGCCACCATGATCTTCCTCATCTCTTTTCTTGCCACCCAAAAAAGAAAAAAAACCGAAGTGCTCGTCATCGGTTTGAGTTTTACTCTTTCAGTATTTATCACGTATTTATTAATTGGTATCGGGGCATTAAAAGTACTCACTCTGCTTGATTCATACCGATGGCTTTCCAAAGTCATGAAATGGTCAGCGGTACTTCTTGCCGGCGGTGTAGGTGTTATGAGTTTTTATGACGCAGCGGCCTATGCCGTTTCC
This sequence comes from uncultured Fibrobacteraceae bacterium, assembly GCA_964529145.1. Classification (GTDB taxonomy): domain Bacteria; phylum Fibrobacterota; class Chitinivibrionia; order Chitinivibrionales; family Chitinispirillaceae; genus JAFGNB01. The sequence continues at coordinate 3,114 of CAZGVZ010000224.1, forward strand.
GGGAAAGCCAGTTCAATCAAACTGCAATTACCGAAATCCGTGAAATTGCGCATTCATAGGGTTATTTCTGAAAATCTGACAGGTAGTAAACTTATAATCGGCGCAATTATAACCGGATTTCTCGTGACCCTTCTTGAAGCTGTTTGTACAGGACAGGTCTATCTCCCGACACTGGTTCTCATGACCCGCCAGGTCGAACTGAAATTGCAGGGGTGGCTCTATTTGATATTATATAATTTTCTTTTTGTACTGCCCCTGCTTGTTGTCATGCTTCTGGCATATTGGGGTCTTACATGGAAGTCACTTTCTTCGACGACACAGAAACATCTTCCGATAGTAAAAACTCTTCTTGGTATAGTTCTTGTCGGGCTGGCGGTATTTCTTGGTGTTTCAATGTAAAGGAAGCCATATGCACAGGTATTCTGCGAAAATTGCGAGATTATTGACATTGTTATGGATTAATGCACTATTTGCCTTTGATGACAGTCTTGGCATTGAACAATCAGCGCTTCTTGATTCGATCATTTCGACATTCAGAATCGAGTACTGCTGCGGTGCATCACTCAAAACATGCCTGAACGAGAAAAATGGATGCTTGATTGCGGTACACTTGCATGATTTCTCTCGTTGGCTTGTACAGAAAAATATTAACCGAGTAAAAATTATGGAACAGCTTGAAAAAAGGTATGAGGGATTCACTTCTACAGAACAGCATGCCATTGACACCTCACAAACTACCTGGGCGGGGTCACTGGACGCACCGGTTCGCATAGTCGCTTACGTTTCTTCTTCTTGTAACTTTTGTAAGCATATCGTTGGCATACTATATGACAGCGTGACAACACATTCCTTATCGGGAAAGATAAAGCTCATGGCAATTCCCTTCGGGACGGGAATAGGAGACATCGCCTTGTTCGCTGCTAATTCCCAGGGGAAATTCTGGCCGCTATTCAATCTTATGAGAAACAACAAAAAACGTTACAAAGAAGCTGATATCCTGAAAATGGCTGCCGAGGCAGGTATTGAGGGCCGAAACATGAAGAAACATCTGGAGAAACCGGAATTCCATCAAATGGTTTCGGATGCAAGAAAAGAAGGAGCAGGGAACGGTGTTGAAACAACTCCGACATTTTTTATCAATGAAAAGAGATACAGCAGCTACAAAGACCCTGAATGGATCATTGACGCGGCAAAATTTGAATTGCATCGCATTGATGCGAATAAAGAATAAAATCATTAAAATACAATGCCCGGATCAACGGTGGACCATGATCAAAGACCCCGCGTCCATTCCGGCCTCAGGGGTACTTCGCCCCGTAACGCACTGTCGATCAGAGCGATGGCGTGCTCCTTCTCGTGGGGCATACGGATCTTCAGGGGAAGATAGTTGGAAGCGTGATTGGAGTAAAAAGTACCGGGTCGAAGGTCGGTATGAGCGAGCATCGTACGCAATTCACGAAGAATCTGTGGAGGATCGGGCAGCGAAAAAGCACCCGAGAGCAACCGCTCATAGAGTATCGTGCCCTCGACCGGCATGAGACTGAGGGCTCCGACCAGCTGCGGATTCATGAAAGTGAGCGCTTCTCCGGTTTTCTCGGCATGCTGCATCGATCGTTCGACGCCTCCCAGACCCAGAATGACTGTTACGAACAATGTCATTCCCGCTTCCTTCACCTTTTTTCCCTGCTCGACAATCACCTCGGCAGTCACTCCTTTATTCATCGACTGCAGCGTGGCATCATCACCCGATTCCACCCCCATATGCACGGTAGAGAGACCGAGCCGCCTGAGTTCGGCCAGCTCCCCTACTGTTTTCCGGGCAAGATTGCCTGCATTTGCGTAAGAGCCGATACGGGTGATGGAAGGCAGGTGGGAGGCGATCGATTCGAGCAGACGAGTCAATCGCTCCTGAGGAACACTCAGCACATCGCCATCACAAAGGAACAGACGATTTGCATCCGGGAATAGCCGTGAGGCATAGCGGATGTCCTCGACAATGACTCTTTCGTCCTTTATTCGAAACGTTTTATCCTTGTAGGCACCACAGAAAAGGCATTTATTGTACGAACATCCTGTGGTCACCTGGAGAATGACACTCTTCGCCTCGCTGGGCGGACGGTAAATCGCACCTTCGTAATGCATGTCCCCACCTTCCTGATAGCCGTACTGCCTTACTCCGCCGACAGCCGGCGGTTCCCGATCCCTGTAAACCTGCGAGACCGGAGATAGGACCTTTCGAGCCCGGAAGCAAACCGAATCGATGGAACTCAAAGGAACTGAAAAGAAATAATTCCGTGCGGCTCATTCCCGCAAAGACCTTGGAGGAACTCACGATAAAACTGAATATCGGGAAGTGCCTATTATTAATTTTGTAAGCATGAATTCATTGCTGCGGTCACCCCTGTTGAAAAAACTGATTCTCTCCGCTTCCGGCATTCCGTTGTTGAAAAAACTCGAGAATGCCAGCCACGATCTCAAAGGATCACAGCAACGTGTCCTTGAATCGATACTAAGAAGCTCTGCGGGAACGGCATTCGGCAAAGAGCACCGTTTCGATACCGTCAGGACTATTGAAGATTATCAGAAAGCGGTTCCGATTCTCGATTTCGAAGGACACAGGCCATATATCGAACGAATGTGCGACGGTGAATCCGATGTGCTCATTCCCGGCAAACCGCTCCTGTACAATACAACGAGCGGGACGAGCGACAAACCCAAGCTCATCCCGGTTTCCGAAGCCTTTTATAGAATCAACAACGAAATCAGCCGGCTCTGGTTTTTTTCCTGTCTTCGCGATAACCCGCGTCTGTTCCATGGACAAAATCTTTCCGCGATCGCACCGGCTGTGGAAGGTCATGTCGCTGACGGCACTCCGTTCGGTTCGATTTCCGGCCATGTGTACAGGAATATCCCGAAAATACTTCGCGATCTCTACTCCACACCCTATCCCATCATCTGCATAAACGATTACAGGGCAAAATATTATGCACTCATGCGCTGCGGACTCGCCGCAAACATCTCGTATATCATCACCGTTAATCCCTCCACACTGCTCCAGTTCCACCGCACGGTTCTCGAAAACAGGGAGGACCTCGTCAGAGACATACATGATGGAACGTTACGTCCGGATGCCGCCTCCGAAATCGACCCTGCCATTCGATTCCAGGTCCTTCGGAAATTCAATCGGAATCCGGTGCGCGCGCGCCGTCTGGAATCGGTCTTTCAGACATATGGAGATCATCTACTACCACTCCACTACTGGCCCGATCTGGTCTGCATCAATACATGGAAACAGGGTAACTGTTCCCTCATTCTTCCGAAGATAAAGGGGTACTATCCCAGGACCACCGTGCTGCGTGAATTCGGATATCAGGCAAGCGAGTTGCGTGCCGGGCTGGTACTTGGCAATGACTGGAGACACTCGCTGCTTCTGGCTCATTACTTTCTTTTCGAGTTCATAGAGGTCTCGAAACGCTCCGAACCCGAGCCTCCGGTACTCCAGTCTCATCAGCTCGAAATCGGAAAATCGTACCATATCCTGTTCAGTAACGGCAGCGGACTCTACAGATATGATATCAACGACATTATCAGGATCACGGGATTTTTCAATGAATTCCCCCTGTTCGAGTTCATCCAGAAAGGGGAAGGCGTCACAAGTTTGACAGGAGAAAAGCTTTCGGAAGTTCAGGTGATACAGGGCGTGGAGGAAGCCGCGAAGTCCGCCGGCCTGACCGTCAATTTCTATACGATGTTCTGCGACCGCGAACAGTTCAAATACAGGCTTTTCATCGAGTATGGACCGGAAACCGGACAGGACCGCAAGTCCCGGTTCATTTCAGAAGTAGACCTGCAGCTCAAA
>CAZGVZ010000225.1:0-6958 GCA_964529145.1 uncultured Fibrobacteraceae bacterium
GACCGCTCATGAACCTTTTTGCGCAATCCCCCGTGCCCGGTTTTCGAACCGAACCCGCGCTTCGAAACGTATCCGTTCTTTTCGTTTCTGCATGACCTGTTCCCACACGTTTTCTTCATCGAGATCGAAAAGTTCATGGACGATCTTCAGGTAATGAGCGGCCCCGTTGGAATAGAGCCGGTGAAGAAAGAGGATTTTTCTCTCGGTAATCACCTCGTCGAACACGGAATCCTGAGGCAGCGCGGTTTCCGTGACTTTTCCCGGGAACATCCGGCGGAGGGCTGCGACAAACGTCCTCTGCCGCCTGGTATTCCTGAAAAAATTCGGGATGATCCGGGTGATGCCCTTGCCGCCCGGATACCGTTCCCTGATAGTACGATCCATTTCGACCAGGCCGTCCACTGCAAACTGGCGCAATTCCACGGGAACGAAAATTTCATCCGCCGCTTCTATCGCCGAGCCCTGCAGACGGTCGAGCCCTGGCGCGTTGTCGATCAGGATCATATCATAAAATCGTTCCAACCGGCACCGCCGCATCACTTTTCCGAGATGACCCGTGTCCGGCACGTCGGCCGCGCAAAGGCGTTTATCACCTGTAATTATGTGGAGATTTTCTATTCCGGTTTTTCTGACCGCCCTTAACATCACTCCAGGTGCACCGGACTCATCGGAACCGTACACGTCCCGAACCGAGGGAACCTGTACTCCCGCGTCGAGCATGGTAGAAAGATTGTGCTGGCTGTCATTATCGATGACACAGACCCGGAATCCGCACAATGCAAGCGCCTGGGCCGCCGATCCGGTGAAGGTGGTCTTCCCGACCCCTCCCTTGTGATTGAGAACCGCAACGATCCGCATACTTTGAAACTACTACATGGCAACTTTCGTCGCACCGGTACGTCGGTTGCCGGTTGCGTTCATCCGAAGATGTATCTTCCTGCCTCTCCGGCCCATGGAGCCATCGTCCCTACCGTGACCGCCTCAAAGTTACCGGCATGCAGGTTCGAGAGCAGCCGCTTTCGCAATTCGACAAACGCTCTCTGTGTGACCGAATCGGATTCATCCGGGTCCTTATGCAGTTTCTTCACGAAATCGGATAACTGCATCGCGGGTTCGATATCTCCACTCGTAAGCGATTGCAGAACTCCTTCGCTCAACTCAGGATAGTTGATCAGGATCGCAAGCAGCAGCATCGCGCCTGCGTGGTCCGTAGCGCAGAAATGTTTGAAACGTTCGTCCGGTACCGTGCTGCGCAGCAACCGATACGTATTGACAAATCTTTTAACCCTCCGCGGGGTACGGAAAAAGGGACCGAGTAGTGAAAGCGCAGCATATTCCCTGGGCTCGATTCCGGCGGCTTTCGACTGAACCGATTCGGGGGAGCCCTGCGCCGTGAACATGACCTTGCCCCCCGGTACGAAGGCGACGGTCTCCGCTGTAGCAATTCCGCTGAAAGGGGATTCGGGCGGATTGTACCTTAGGCTTTCGGTATCCTCCTCGTATATCTCCTGGGAGCCGGGCATACCGGTTTTGCTACTGGAAGAAGGGACGACGGACGTCTTTTCCGTCTGCAAAGGGGAGCCGTTTCGATGCATCTCTCCGTCCACTCCCGTGAAAACCAGATTTTCGATAAGCGTGCCGTAGGATCCTCCTCGCAGCTCGGGAATGACGAAAGGAATCTGGAACAGTTTCTCAAGAAAGCTCCGTGGTCCATTTTCCAGGGAACAGGGCGTCGAAGCCCTCGTTCCATATCCGCTGAAGAGTGTGTTTACGGCGCTTTCGAGCCACCTGAAATCCGAGGCAACGACTACGGCGAACAGATCGAATGCAAGCAGCAGATGCACTGCCTGCAGCACTTCGACCGCGCGCGACTGGGAGCAACGGTCCAGATGATCGATCAGAACGACCACCCTCCAATGCGCCCCGGTCTCTTTGCCATGCTCCGCCAGCAGTTTTCCGAGATGCTCCATGTCTGTGCGAACCGTGGAGAGCAGCCCATGGTGGTTCCTGAGCTCGGATTTGCTCACGGTGCGACCTTCGAGGTCGTACATAATTCCGCCTGATTCGAAGTGACCGATCGCAGTCGCGGCCTCCTCGATCTCCCTGTCAAGGACCAGAATTCGGCTCTTGCATGAGGTGATGACACCCCCGATGTATTGGGATACCGGTTCGGATATATTCGGACCGGACAGCGTTGAAATCATTTTCTCCGTTTCTCCTGCATCCTGCAGCAAGAGCGTTCTGAGACTCTCTTCTCTTTCGCCAAAACTCCTGCGTATTGGAAACGCCCATGCCGCGAGCAGCCAGATGAAGGGAATCGATGCCGCGCATACGGCCCATAAACCGGATACGCCTTCGTTCATCCACGGTGCCGTGATGAGGAACATCGCGACCGAGCCGTAGATGCCGGCAAGCAGGAGAAGACGCCTGAGAAATGCGGTTTCCTTCTGGAAAGCAAGGATGGAATACAGCTTCTGAAGGCTTGCCGGGCCAAGAAGTTGATCCCCGAACAGCTTCTTGGCCCGGCTTTTTGATTTATCAAACTGACTCCGCATGGAGTCGATCGTTTCGAGACCCCGCTGCAGCTGCAGGATACGTGTGCGCTTCCCCACAAGCGTCCGGTGGCGGGAACGGGCTTCTTCAAGGCCGCGCCTGCTCGACTCGAGTCCGCGTGCAAGAGCGCTTCGCGTTTCATGAAGGGAATCATGCCTTTTATCACCGTTTTTTTCAGTGATCGTTACAGCTATGCCGTCGAGAATGCCGTTGGCCAGGGAGGGCCACAGTTCGCCCTCTGGATGCCTGCACGGATCGTATTTTACCTGAGCCACCCGTTCGACCGCCCATTTGGAGTGCACTTTCGGAAGAGCGCGGGCGACAAGGTCTATCCGGGCCGAAAGCTGTTCGAGGAAGGAGGACTTCCCTGTGCCTGATAGACCGAATAGACCGACGGAACAGGGGAGCTGGGTCTCTTTTGCGCAGAGTAGCCGGGCGAAGGCGTCGACGTACCGTTCGAAACCGAGGTGGTCCGATGCCGAAGCGCCGTCCGATACGAAACCGGAGGTATGCGGTTTCTGTATTGGGGCAGGCGAAAGCGAAGACTGCTCCGCTTCAAGTACATTTTTTCGGGGTTGCTGCTTTGAGTTTGAGGATGGGGAGTCCTGAGTACCGGATTCAGGGACCGAGGCCAGGGATTTTTTTTTGACTCCGGGTACACCCTGAAATACGCCGATTCTTACGCCGGGTACCCTTATGGCCACCGGAGGATTCTTGAGTACGTTTGCAAGTTTCTCAACGGTTATTCTCCCCGAACAGACTGCGCTGTAGAGTTTTGACACCCACTGACAACCCAGAGAATGGGACTTCTGGTTCCAGCGTTTCATAGCCTGCTGAACGGTCGGGTGAGACTTTATCCAAAGCGGTGTTTTGTAGTACGTCACGAATTTATGGGTTCCGACACCCTCGGATCGCAGCAGCCGGTCGAGATCGGCCTTGATGTCCGGAAACGAGTCCCTGAAGAGGTTCCGGTCAAAGAGATAAATCGAGATCAGCGCTGATCGGAACGACAGAAGGAGATCCTCCGAACAATCGGTACTGCCTGCAGCACAGGCCGCATGGACGGCGTTGCCGAGCGAAGTGGCGCTCCTGATCACCGGTGAGGAATCGGCGATATTATGCGCGATACGGATCGAGTTCGGAAGGCCCTTCGCCGATGCGGTGGTAAAAAGGGACGGATCAGCTGAAGCGACGACACTCCAGAAAATCAACGAGCTCACTGACTGGAGATATATCGTCCCGTTTTCGTTCCATGCGTCGGCGTAACCCTCGATAAGGGGTAAAACCCGCAGAGCGCATCGAGTCGTGAAAGCTATCTGCAGCTGTAACGGCAATCTCAGAAACTCTTCATCATTCACCGGATTTTCGGTGAGGATAATGGAATTTAGGTCGCTTGTACTCATGGTAGTCCTGACGTTTGAATGATAGGGTAGAGGTACGGTCATGCAGTAACTGCAGTGACATACCGGATTATAAATGAGTGCGTGAGGAGGTGATCGTCGTAATATTTCAAATGAAAGGATTCGAGGAGCGCACTTTTCTATCGTGCCTGGATGCGCCGCCCCGGAATAAAACCTGTTATAATATAGGAAAAAAATATCAGGATTAACAACAATGACGTGACCTCGTCACATTTGGTGTCGCTTCTGTTTTGAGACTACTGTTTCCCGCCCGTACCGAAGCGGAAGTATGGAATGCTGTTGATATGGATGGTGCAGGAAGAAAACGGAGCAGTGATGCCGCTCCCGGACCCGGGGAGAGCGCCATTTGAATTCGGGCGAGCGGACGGAACTGTCTCCCCCAAGTGTCCGGCGCCGAAACGTGTTCTTTACCCCCGCTGCTGAATCCCTACGATCTGTCCTGTAGATTTTCCCGTGATATGCGCCGCATTGGCTTCATCGGTATCTATGTGCATCGCGAGCTGGTATTTCGGACTTACTCGCACCAGCACGTCCCCGAACACCAGTTCCCGGTCTCCTTCAACACGGACACGGACTACGTATTTATCCCGGACGCCGTATTTGAGGGCGTCGCTCGGTGACATGTGGATATGGCGCATCGCGCAGATCACGCCGTGGTCCAGGAGCACTTCACCGGCGGGACCCTTGAGCGTGATTCCGGGAGTGTCCTTGAGATCACCGGATTCCCTGATCGGGGGGTGAATTCCCAGTTTGAACATTTCGGTCATGGAGATTTCGACCTGTGTCTCCTTGCGGGCCGGACCCAGTACGCGGACCCGTTCGACAACTCCCTTGGGTCCTGCGAGGTTTACCTGCTCCTTGCATGCATACTGCCCGGGTTGAGACAGATCCCCCTGAGGCGTGAGCTGATGGCCTTTGCCGAAAAGAAGTTCGATATGTTCCTGCGAAAGGTGGACATGGTGGGCTGAAACCTCGATGGGAATGGGTTCTTTCTCGCTCCTGTCGAGAACTGTCGAAATCTTCTTTTTTCGAAGTGCCCTGAGGGTCTCTCTCGCGATCATGCGCTCCTCGTCCGTGGGAATGACGAGTACCTTCACCGTGGAGTTTTCACCCGTGATATCGCACTGGACAAACGGGTCGACCGCACTGTTCTTTTTTTCATCGATACGGACCCCGATACAATCGAGCCCCTGACAGCAGAAATTACGTACACGCGCACTACCCTGACCTATACCTCCTGTGAAAATGATCACATCGAGTCCCTGCATAGCGGCCATATAGGCGCCGATGGTTTTCCGTACCTGGTAACAGAAACATTTTATCGAGAGAAGGGCGCGCTGATCTCCTTTTTCGGCGGCGGTGTCGATCGAGCGCATGTCGGAGGAAATTCCCGAGAGGCCGAGCAGTCCGCTCTGACGATTGACCAGTTTTTCGCAATCCTCGGCCGTGTACCCCTCCCTCTGCTGCAGGTGGATCAGGATACCCGGATCGATATCTCCGCATCTGGTTCCCATTATGAGCCCTGCGGTCGGAGTGAGGCCCATGGTGGTGTCCACGGATCGTCCGTGATCGATGGCGCACATCGAAGCTCCATTCCCGAGATGGCAGCTTACGATTTCGAGACTGTTGAAAGGACGCCTGAGCATCTGGGCGGCCCTCAGCGCCACATAACTGTGCGAAGTACCGTGAAATCCATAGCGCCGGATACCATGCTTTTCGTAAAGATCATACGGGAGGGCGTAGAGATGTGCGTAAGGAGGGAGGGTGTGGTGGAATGCCGTATCGAAAACCGCGACATGGTGGGCAGTGGGAAATGCCTGCCTTGCCGCACGGATTCCCTGGAGATTTTTCGGGTTGTGGAGCGGGGCGAGATGGGATGCGGCCTCTATACCCGCGATCACCTCGTCGTTTATGACCACTGAATCTGTGAAACGGTCGCCGCCGTGCACCACGCGATGCCCGATGCAACAGATCTCTTCGGGGGAGCTTATGCAGTTGTACTTCTTGTCGGTAAGCAGCGCGATCATATCTGCGATCGCTTCATCGAAATTGGCCGCAGAGGAGGGACGGCTCGTCTTCTCGTCATTGATGGTGAAACGGTGCGCGCCTTCCGGCAGACCGATCCGTTCGACAAGCCCGGTCGCGGCGACCGTGTCGTTCATCGTATCGAAAAGCGAATACTTCAGAGATGATGATCCGCAGTTGATGACTAGAATTTTAAGGGGTTTTTCGGTGTGCAGCCTGAATCCGTACGGATCGACGCTTATCTGGTCGGAAATGGAGAGGTCACTGTTTTTCCATGTGGCGGATTTCGTGGTGATGGCCTGGCTCAGATGACGGAGGGCCTGGGGGTGCGATGCGATTATCGAGGTGAACAGATGGTCGGGAATGAATAGCGCGGTACAGCGCGTGATCCCGATTACATCGGCGATCGTGCGATCGCCGGTCATCAGCGAAACCTCTCCGAAAAAATCTCCGGGTCTCAGGAGTTGGAGGCGGTGTTTTTCCCCGTTGTCGTTGGTGACCGCGATCTCCGCCTCTCCCTCGAGGAGAACGAAAAACAGGTGATTCTCTTCTCCGAATTCTATGACCGCTTCATGAGGTTCAAACGAGCCGACCCGGGATCCGGCGATGAGGTTCATGATTTTATCTTCGGGAAAACCCGAGAACAGTCTGACTTTCGAAAGAAGAAACTGGGTCAACTCGGAAGTGTTCATAAGGCTTCTTTTGTGGAAGGTCCGGAATTTCGTTTGACCTGACTTGGATGACCGATGATGACGAGGTCGTGAAGCGATCCCGAGCGGATCGGGATTCCGGATGCGGAGGCCATATCGATCCGGTGGTATGGCCTTCGCATCCGGGAGTTCCAACGCTCCAGCGTCGCGATACATCGCCTGAAGAAGTCGTCCGATTCAGGTTCTTTTTTCACACTCACGACAGTACCATGGATCCGGCCCGGATCCGGTCTAAGGTTCTCACCGGGG
>CAZGVZ010000226.1:0-332 GCA_964529145.1 uncultured Fibrobacteraceae bacterium
CCCAATCCGAACATGATCATATGCCCCAGGCCCTTTTCCTGCTTTGCGCCTATGATCACTTCCCTGCCCTCCTGAAAATATTTCTGGACCAGGAATTTGAGATCCGGAAGTTCATATCGTCTTTTCATTTCCGAAGCAGCCGTGCGTACCGCCTCGTCACCGGTCAAATTCAACGCCACACCTCCTGTGTCGCTTTTGTGAAGCAGCATCCCTGCGTCGGCCTTGACCACGACCGGATATCCGATCCTGCGTGCGGCCTGAACAGCATTTTCAGGGGTATCCGTGAGCCCGGAAGGAGCGACCGGAATTCCGTAACAGTCCAGCAGATCGTA
>CAZGVZ010000226.1:342-6950 GCA_964529145.1 uncultured Fibrobacteraceae bacterium
ATACCTCATCCGCCGCGAGCGCGTGCCGCCCCGCTTCGGCCGCTTTGGTAAGGATGCGCGCCGCCCGGGAAGAGTCGATGCCTTCGAAACGGGTTACCTGTTCTCTTCTGCGAATCGAGAGCGCATGATACCGGGTAAGCGCGGCAAGCGATTTTGCGGCCATTTCAGGGTAATCGTAGCATGGTATCCCCCCGTCCCTGAGAATCCTTGTGGTTTCGACCCACTGAGGTTTGTCCGTCATGAAATTGCAGACGATCGGCTTGATCCGATTCTCACTCACCTCCGCCATTTCCTTCGCGACGCTTTCATTATCTACAAAGGGCGGGGTGACATAGTTGATATAAACGCTGTCGATGCCGGGTTCGTCCATCAGTACATCAAGGGCCGCACGATAATGAGGCGCACCGGCCGTAGCCAACACATCGACCGGATTGAGAACCGAAGCTTCCGGGAACAGCTTCTCCTTGAGTACGGCGGTTCCTTTCCCGGAAAGACGAGGTATTTCGAGCCCGGCTTCGAATAGTTCGTCCGTAGCGATCACCGCAGGCCCGCCGGTATCGGTGATAAGTCCTACCCTGTTCCCTTTCGGAATCGGCTGCGTGGCGAAAGCCATGGCGGCCATACACATCTCTTCCACGTCACGGAACGTGATGATGCCGGTTTTCCTGAAAACCAGTTCGGTGGAAAGACCTATTCCAGCCAGACCTCCGGTATGCGATGCCGCGGCCTTCGCTCCAGCTTCGGTTCGTCCGGAACGCATACCGAGTATAGGTTTTTTCGAGGCGACCTCGGCCGCCACTTTCATGAAAGCCCCCGGATCACTGAATCCTTCGGCATAGAGAATGATGGCACGGGTTTTTTCATCATTTCCGTAATATTGCACGATTTCGGGAATCGAAATGTCGCAGGCATTGCCATTCGATGCATAGAAGCGAATTCCCACCCCCAGGTCATGTATCGCCTGCATAAAAAGAGCCCCTACCCCTCCGCTCTGGGCAACGATGGAGACATTACCCTCTCTGGGGAAGGTGAAAGTGAAATCGCAGTATGCCCGCAATTGCGGATCGGTATTGATGATTCCCTGGCAGTTGGGCCCGAAGATACGCATTCCGTACCCGTGGGCACGCCTGACTACCTCGTTTTCTATCGCGGCTCCGGTTTCGCCGATTTCCTTAAAGCCCGCGCTGTTGATTATGACGAACCGTATCCCTTTACGACCACACTCGTCGATCGCGTCCGGAGTGAATTTCGCGGGAATGCTCAGATGGGCCAGATCGATCTCACCCGGCACATCGGAGACTGAAGGATAACACGGAAGACCGCATACTTCGTCGGCTTTCGGATTTATCGGATAGATGGGTCCGGTATAACCGTACTTCAAAAGATTTTTGGTAATGACGTTTCCGATCGAAAGCGCCTTCTGAGATGCACCGATGACGGCGACTGAACGGGGATTGAAAAGTCTTTCGAGCATGACGGTAATCTCCTGTGAAAAAAATTGATTAAACGAATAAATTTTAGCAATATACCCATTTTCCGCTGTTTGTGTCAAATCAGTGCACCGGTCGTCAGTGTCTCAGTTTGAAAAATGCCTTCCTAGCTATTCTTAACTGTTACGATGAAAGGTATTTGTAGGACTGACGGGAGGGTGCGTCGCCCCCTTCAAGGGCTGAAAATATGATTTTGTATTTTATCCGGGCTTTCAGCGCATCAAAAGCCCATAAAATTCAAATTCAGACACTGCCCGTTGGTCATCTTTGTTCCACGGCGTAAAATATGCCTTACCGCCGAATCCTCCGGACCGTTCGAGACCTTGACATGAAAACCGGTGAGAAAAATCGTCGCGACAACCGGTCCGGTCAATAGGTGCAACAGCCAACCGCTGACCCCTGATAGAACGGGAGCAGTGGAACAGTAGTTCAACGGATTGATTTCCCGGATGGATATTATCGGTGTTTTAAACCGGGAAAAGGCTATATTGATTAGTAGAGCAATACTGCTTCATCCTACAGGGCATTTCGACTTCTCCACCCAAAAAAGGGAAAGCTGGTAAGATCAGGGTCAGTGGGAGGGGCGCCTCGGAAGAGACGCCTCCACCCTGATCAATTACGGTGCGACACCACTTCTCCATCACCTGCATTTTTTAGGATGCCTCAATCGCCTGATTAAATAATATAATTTGAAATGTACAGACGACCGGTATGCCGTAACGAGCTGTTCAGTGTTGCTCACCCCGACAGTTTGTGAGATGGGATAACGGTTTCCAGTATCCGGATGAACTCCTGCAGCCGGAAAGGTTTCTCCAGGACTGCCGAGAACCCGTATTTCACGGGATCCACCATGACTTCATGATCGGAGTAGCCGCTCATGACCACCGCTTTGACCCTGGGATCGATCTTATGCAGGGCTGCGGCGGTCTCGATTCCACCTTTCCCGCCTGTAATGTTCATATCGAGCAGAACCAGATCATATGGTTTGCCTTGTCGCAGGGCACCCCTGTAATGCTCCAGAGCCTCGGTTCCGTTGGTCGCGGTTGTCACTTCCAGTCCGAGTCGCCTGCAGATCTGGGAGGCGATGTCGAGAAGGACTTCTTCATCGTCCATGATAAGAATTCTGGCGTATCCCGGGTCTCTACCATGCAGACCAGGCCGCCCGGGGCATTCACCCTCAAGCATGACGGACGCGTTATCTTCCGTGAAAGACATGACGGACTCCTGATTGAATTGTCCGTGCATTGATCCGATGACATTCCTGATGGCGAGCCGCAATACACGTTGAAACCTGTGCCATCGGGGTAAGGGAAAAATGTGTTGAGACATCCCCTTGCTCCCGGAACATGATATAGGAAAGTACGTCTTTTCAGGAACGAGCACAAGAATAATGATCCGATCCGTAAGGGATTTTCACGAGAGAACGATCAGGGTCACGTAAACGGTAGCGCAGCGAGATTTATCACTTCCCGGGTTTGGGGAGCGGCAGCCCGGTCTTCGGCCGCAAGCCATCGCCGGATGAAGTGTCCTTTTGATCCAGAGGCGACCCATTACTTGATTTCAGGGATTCCGTCCTCTCCCGGGCGGTATCCGCCGGAGGCTTCGGTTGCACCCCGATCCCCGGCCGGACCGCTTCCTCCCGCCCTGATACTGCAGGAGCCGGCCCGTGGCTTTCCGGCTGGAGTTGACGTTTCCGTTCCTCCAGAAGTAACCGGAGTTTCTGAATTGCCAACCGTTCCCTTCTCAACCCGGCCAGTGCCTCCCTTTCTCTTTTCCGATACGATTCAATGGCCTCATTGAGCTCTTTCCGGTTCATCGTACCCCGTTTTTCATCCGGGCTTTTCATTACCGTGGTGTCGATACCAGGTCCGGTATCCGACGCGGGTGAAGACGTGGTGGTTACGTTGTCGGAAAGCTCCCCGGCTGCTGTGCCGGATATCGAAGGTACGAAAACCGACGAAACAAAATGTTCGGAGGTGTCGAGAAGGATTCTGAGGCTCAAGGCGATTCCGCTTCGTACCGAAAAGGGATCGGAAACTTCACAAGCCACAGTATTGTCTCCGCCCCTGAAGAGCGAAACGACGCCGTTTGCGCTGTCGTAAGCCATAGAGGGTTGACCGGCCGTATCGCTCAAGGTAAGTATTCCGTTGATGTAAAGCCTGTATTTTCCGGGAACACTCACAGCCACTACCGCGTCTCGCGGCTTTCCATTGCAAAAAACGTTTTTCCACACGTACATGCGATTCCATGCATCGTCGCCGCGGATCGGAACCGACGAGGGCGGCAGTTTTCTTTTGTCCGATGCGGCGAGACGTGTTCTTTTCGCTGCGCTCCAGCCCTCGGAGGGGATGGCGCCGGTATTCCAGTTGTTCACGCTGTCCCCTCGCACCAGCCAGGTGACATCGCTGTTGATGACCATCGGTTTATAATACGATGCCCCGTACTTTTCCGGATTGAGTCGCGCAAGCGCCTCCTCGATCTTCCGGTACCATGTATTGTTGCCCAGTTTTCTTTCTAAAGTCCGTTTGCGTGCATTCTCGAACTCCAGCATCGCCTTGTCCTGAAGCTCGTACACGATATCCTCAAGTTGAAAAAGCAGCTCTTCGCGCTCGTTTTCGGACAGTCCCTTGGGCAGCCTGTCGGTCTCCTTTAAAATCTCCACCGCAAGCCGGTCGTACCCGCTGCCGATGAGATAGTTGAGGCGGGCGACGTTGTTCTCGCACTGGATAGTCAATGAATCATCAAGATGCAGATTCTGAAGAGTGTCGAGGAGCACGGTATAGTAGGACAATACTCTCCTTTTCATGGGTTCCAGAGTTTCAAGCAGTTTGATGCGATATTGGAAGTGCAGCAAAGGCTGCTCCTGGATCTCCTTTGGAACAGGTGAGTTCTGCATGGCCCCTACGCCTTCGTACAAACAGCTCCCGGCCTGGAACATATTCACCCCCAGCCGTTCGCGTGATTTTTCCACCCACTCCTTTTGTGAGGACGTAAGTGAATCGAACTCTCCGGCGAGCTCGATCGCCTTTTTGTAAGGTACGAATGAGCTCTGGAGAACCTCGGCTGCTGAGGACATTATCTGATTCTCGTTCAACGCTGCTTTGATCGGATCGGAGCGTGAGCGTTCCTGTTTCATGAGAGCGCCGGCCAACTCTTCATACAGAGAGCCTATACGAAAAGCCGCCTCGAACATTTTTTCACTCCGGTACTGCATCACTCGCTGATACGCCGCGGCGGCCTGAGAGAGAATGCCCGTCTTTTCCTTCAGTGAGGCGTTCAGTTGCGTTTCAGGGAGTTCGAGCCTGATTGCGCCGAACCGGTCATGAAGCAACTTACCCCTCAGGAAGGCTGCTTCCCCCGCATAATAATCATTTCCCGCGGCGCGGTCCTGCTGCAGACGATCGTTCTGCTGCTCCGCCTGGATGAAACTGAGTTCCGCATTGACCTTGTCACCTCTCTCCAGCTGCGATTTCCCTATCATGAAAAAAGCTTCCACGCTTTTAGGGCTTTGTGGAAAACGACGTATGAAATTCCTGAAAAGATTCTCCGCTTTGTCGAGCATACCGGTTTTCGCGTAATAACCCGCGGATCGCAAAAGAAGCGCCTCCACGTCCTTCTCTTCAGGATATCGCATACTGTACCGCTCGTTTGCCGCGATCATCGCGTCGAGTTTACCCATTTTTTCGTAACAGAAACCCAGATTGAAAAGTGCGTCTTTGGCTTTGCCGGATTCCGGATACCGGGACACTAAAAGTTCATAGGTTTCCGCCGCTCGGGACATTCTGTCCGCCTTTTCAAAATCTCCGGCGGCATTGAAAAGCGCGTCTGGAGCGAATTTCGATTGGGGATACTTTTCGACGAGATCATGGTAGCGCTCGGTTGCCCTGATCCACCTTTCGAGTTTTTCGTGAGCTTCCGCGGCACTGAACAGCGCGATATCTCCGTAAGCGCTGCCGGGGAAACGGTCATCGAGACTCTTGAACGCCTCAGCCGCATTCTCGTATTCCTTCCGGTCCACCATCGATCGGGCATTGAAATAGAGCGACTGCAGAAGGAACGTTTGCGCTTTTGACCGTCGTGGTTCATCGTTCGTCTTTTTCCAGACATTCTCGAACAAACCGGCCGCGTCGAGCCATTTTTCCTGACCGAATCTGCATTGTCCCAACAGCAGCGCCGCTTCGTCGTGAAGTTCCGGTGAAACGGAAGGTACATCCATGATCTTCTCGTAGATTCCGGCAGCTTTGTCGAAAAGATGACGGTTGAAATAAACTCCTCCCATGGTGAAGAGCACTTTGACATAAGAGTGGCCTTCGGGAAAGCGCGTGAGGTAGTTGTCGATCGCTCCGGCAAGTTTACCGGCCGCAAAATCGAGTTCTCCTTTTTTCGCGAGTGAATCCGGCGGAAGCAGCGACTGGGCGATGGCGATCGCATTGAGTGCGGCTGTTTCCCTGCGGGCACTGTCGACCCCCGGGTATCCGCTGAAAGCGGTAAAACGTTCGAACGCGCCGGCCCGGTCCTGGAGCCTGTCGAGGATCGCGGCGAGATTCCACGCGGCATCGGAGGCACGCGGATGCCCGGGATACTTGTCCACGATTTTCCGGTACTCCTTCGCCGCGGCCCTGTATGTTTCAGGGCTTCCCTGTATCTCGGCGGTTCTGAAAACGTTGTCCGCAGACGAGAGCCCGATGGCGATCACCATCGAATCGATGCGGCCGACCAGTGCGGTGTCCCGTCCGATCATCCGCCCCTGCCACGCGCTTCCCGGAGCGTAGGTTTCAAAGAATCTGTTCCGTTCCGATGCCGCGGAAACGGCATCGTTTCCGTTCTCATGGAGTTTTATCAGGCGAGCCGATACTTCAGGAGCCAGAAAGCTGAGAGGATACGTCCCGATGAGCCGCTTGTAAATTGAAACGGCGGCGGGGTAATTCAGATCCTCCTCGTACAATTCACCCATACGGCCGAGCACCAGGGCCGCGTAGTCATCGTTACCGATCAGTGTAAGAAACTGAAGCGCATGCTCGATATCGCCGCTCTGCTCGAAGCTTATCGCCAGGTAATCGACAGCCTCGGACCGCAGCAGGGGGTTCGCCATCTCCTTTTCTTCTTTTCTCAAAGGAT
>CAZGVZ010000227.1:0-6931 GCA_964529145.1 uncultured Fibrobacteraceae bacterium
TCGCCGACCCCACCGAGATTCACCAGATCATCATGAATCTCTGCACCAATGCCGCACATGCCATGGAGGAGCGCGGCGGAACCCTGACCATCACCATAGACAAAACCGCGCCCACCGGTGAATTGATCAGGAAGAACCCGGCGATGAAACACGGTTCATATGCGGTCATTCAGGTCAACGATACCGGAACCGGCATCCCGCAGGAGTGTCTGGACCGGATTTTCGACCCTTTTTACACCACCAAGGAACCCGGCAAAGGCTCCGGGATGGGTCTTGCCGTAGTCCATGGTATCGTACGAAGGATCAATGGAACGATCGTCGTGGACAGCGCTCCGGGTCGCGGATCCACGTTCAGCGTCTTCATTCCCGTGATCGAAAAAGTGGCTCACGAGAGAACCGAACCGGCATCTCACCTGCCGAAGGGAACCGAACGCATTCTTCTCGTCGATGACGAATCCATTATCATCGATGTGACAAAACGCAGGCTCGAGCTGCTCGGGTACAGCGTGACAGCGTTGACCGGGAGCGATGAGGCGCTCGAACGGTTCCGATCGAATCCCGATGCATTCGATCTGGTCATCACCGATCAGACGATGCCCCGGATGACCGGGGATCAGCTTTCGCGGGCCCTGCTTTCGATACGTCCCGATATTCCCATCGTGATGTGTACCGGTTACAATTCACAGATCGAAAGAAAACGGGCGCTCAGGATGGGTATCAGGGATTTCATCATGAAGCCCTACGATCAGAAGGATCTGGCCGCGATAGTCAGAAACGCCCTCGATTCCTGTGATAAAAGGAGTGCGGAACAAGAGGGTGATCCTCGCTCTCCGTGAGGCGGAGGGGCGGTCGGGACGGGTATGGACAAAATACCTCTGATCTCCGTGCCCGGACTCAATCCGGAGATTCCCGGCCGCGGAACCGGACGGAGCATCCCGGGACAGCGATCGTAGGCTAACTAGCCCGGAACGGGCGTTCCGAAGTTCATTTTATTGCCCGGATCTGTTCTTCAGAGCGAACAGGACATTCTCACCACGATCAAAAAACGGATTACATCAGCCATCTCCCGGGTTATATTAAACTGAAATCAGGGTTCCGTTTTCCGGCGCGTCAGCTCGACAGAAATGTCCTGGAAAGTCCTCAGTAACCGCTTCGAGGAGGCGTTCTCGTATGAACATGAAATTCCAGTTTCCCCTTATTGTATGTGCGGCCATTACAGCGGCATCAGCCGAAACCGTAGATCTGAAGGGTACGGTGTCGAACCGAAGCGGCAAACCGGTTCCTGGTGCGATCGTCACGATTCCTGGGAAAAAACTCTCCGACACCACGGATTCCCAGGGCGCATACTCATTCGCCGCAACGGCGGCACGATCCGCATCCGCGCCGTCGCATGTTTCCGGGCGTATCGAATTCAATGGCGGCGCCGTCTCACTGGGGATCCCGCGTCGGGAACGAGTGACGATCGAAGCGTTCGACTTGCGGGGGAACCTTCTGGTACGGCTGCTCTCGCGAACTGTGGAAACCGGAGAGTACCGCTTCGATCTCGGCCGTCACCCTCTTTCTGCAAAAATGATGGTGCTGCGCGTTTCGGTCGGCAGCCGTATCGTCTCGTTCAGGCATCTTGCCCTGAACGGCAGCCGCGCGATTTCTGCGGCAGCGGGAATCTCCGCCGGGATTCCGGGGACACTCGCGAAAACCAGAGACGTGGTAGACACGATGAAAGTCAGCGCTTCAGGATACGTGGACACCTCTTTCTCGATCTCCTCGTACCAGGGCACTCTCGATATAGCGCTCGATTCCATCGCTCTGGAAAAATTCAGTTTCTTCGTGACCAGCCTCAAGGCGCTGCAGGAGCTTTCGGGAAGCGAGAACGGCTTCGGGGGCGACTTCCGATTCGGCAAAACCGGTCAGGGGGCGGGGCTTCTGGGTGCGGACAGTATCTGTCAGTGCATCGCCGAGAGGAGTATGCCCGGATCGAAGGTCAAACAGTGGCGCGCGTTTCTGAGCGTCGCCAAGGGGCCGGATGGAAAACCGGTCAACGCGGCTGACCGGATCGGCGATGGACCTTGGTACGACCGTATGGGAAAGCTCCTGGCGCCATCCCTCGAGGATCTGCTCAAGGAACGCCCGGCAAACGGGGACGCGACCATACGGAACGATCTCCCGAACGAGGACGGCATCCCCAACCACCGGCCCGACCCTACCCAGCCGGCGGTGGACAACCACCACATGGTCACCGGATCCGATACGCTCGGCAGGTTGTACAAAGCGACAGCGACCTGCGACGACTGGACTTCGACCACATACAGGACCGGCACACCGCGATGCGGTTTCGCATGGCCCCGGGGTATGAGGAAAGCCGCTTTCGGCGGCGGCGGCTTCAGTTCCTCGCACTGGATATCAGGCTTCAACGCCAGAGGCTGCGAAGCCGGGATTCACATAACCAGCTCCATGGGCGGCAGCGGTAACATCATTGGAAGCGACGGAGGCTACGGGGGGTTCTACTGCTTCGCGCTCACTCCATGATCCGATATGGACGTTTTTTTATGCATGGGTGAGAATGATATCCCGCACCCATGCATTATACCCACCGGAAAGGTTTGAGTCAGAAGAGTCATTCGCAACGGATGAAAACAACCCGAATATCCGACTACCTTTCAAATTTGAAAACAGCGCCAGCATCGGGAAGAAAACTCCTCACAACCCTTCGGGCGCTCTCCTGTTGAGGCACTCTCATACAAATCCCGGCAATCAGTAAGTCCATTACATCCCGGTTCCGGCCGGTTTCTGTCCGGGATTCGTCATTACATGGCAGCGTACAGCCGCAGGGTTGCGCATCGGCTGCGGCAGCTACCCCATTTCCATAACAAATCCTTGTACGCAACTCGATTCCGCATACTATACTTCTTCAATGGACACTACCGGTCTCCCTCAGCAAGGCCCAAGAAAATTCTCCACGTTCGCCGGCGTCTTCACCCCCTCCATCCTGACCATTCTCGGCGTCATCATGTTCATGAGGGCGGGGTTCGTCATCGGACATGCCGGAATCTTCCACGCGCTCGTGATTCTCGGGATCGGAAAAACGATCACCATTCTCACCGGCTTCTCCATCTCCGCGATCGCGACGAACACGGAGGTGAAAGGAGGCGGGGCCTATTTCCTAATTTCCCGTACGCTGGGCCCTGAGTTCGGAGGCACTATCGGACTCTCCCTGTTTCTCGCACAGGCGCTCTCGGTACCTTTTTACATCCTCGGATTCACCGAGGCGGTCATCACCACTATACCTTTTCTGCGGCCCTGGTTTCTCCACATCAACTTCGTCACTCTCGGGGCCCTCTTTTTCGTCACCTTCAGAGGCGCGGACTGGGCGATCAGAACTCAATACTTCATCATGGGCATACTCGGGTTGTCCATTGTCGCATTCATCGGGGGCGGACTGCTCAAATTCGATCCGGAGCTCTTCACCGCCAATCTCCATCCTCTTCCGGGCGGCGCGCTCTCTTTCTGGCAGCTTTTCGCCATCTATTTCCCGGCGGTCACTGGCATCATGGCCGGGGTCAATATGTCCGGAGACCTGAAGAATCCCTCGAAATCCATACCCCTCGGCACATTTGCCGCGATCGGAACCGGGCTCCTCGTGTACGCGTCGGAGATTCTGGTCTGCGGCGGCTCGGTCGATCGTGAGTCGCTCATCGGCGCGCCATACCGGAGCCTGATGAATCTGGTTCCTCTCCATATGGGTTTCCTGGTCACTCTGGGAGTTTTCGCCGCGACTCTTTCCAGCGCGTTGGGATCGCTTCTGGGCGCCCCCAGGATACTCCAGTCACTCGCCGTCGACCGGCTGCTAAAACCTGCGAATATCTTCGCCGCACTCTCCAAAGGAGGAGAACCACGGCGGGCGCTCTATCTTACCGTTCTCATAACTGCGGCGGTGTTCTATTTCGCCCGCAGCGGAAGCGGAGGCGGAGCGCTCAACAGGGTCGCGAGCGTGGTGACCATGCTCTTCCTAAGCACCTACGGCATCACGAACCTGGCGGCTTTCGTGGAATCGTTCAGCCGCAATCCTTCGTTCCGCCCCCGTTTCCGGCTTTTTCACTGGATTCTCGCGCTCACGGGTGCGATCGCATGTTTCACCGCGGCTCTGCTGATCGATCCCGCGGCGGCGCTCGGAGCGGCCGCGTTTGTCATCCTGCTCTTCTCGTATGTTAAAAGACACGCCGAAACCGCCGCATTCGGCGATGCGCGCCATGGTTTTTTCTACTCCCGCACACGCAACAACCTCCTTACACTCTCCCAGATGCCGGTGCATCCGAAAAACTGGCGCCCGACCATTATCGTTTTCTCGGGAAACCCGGACAACCGGTTCACACTGGTGCAATACGCCGACTGGCTCGGAAGCGGAAGGGGAATCATAACGCTCGCCACTGTGCTTCCGGGCGAGTTCAAAGCGATGATCGAGACACGTCGCCACCATCTCGAGGCTCTCACCACGTTCATCAAAAAGAACCGGCTCCGCGCTTTTCCGGAAGTGCTCGTGACTCCCGATTTCGAGCTCGGTCTCGACCACTTTCTGCAGGTCACGTCTATCGGGCCGATCAAGCCGAATCTCGCCCTTTTCGGCTGGTCCCACGACGAATCGAGAGTGCACACCATGGTACAGTCACTGATCACCTCGGCCAGTCTCAACATGAGCACCATCCTGCTCCATGATCGCGGTCTGCCTCCTGCGAAAATACGCAGGCGCGGAATCGACATCTGGTGGCGCGGAAAGAGCAACGGTTCCCTCATGGTGATTCTCGCCTATCTGCTCTCGCTCAACAGGGCATGGTCCCAAAGTTCCCTGCGCATTCTGCGGATCATTCCAGAGGCCGGGGACCACACCGCGACTCATCGATTCTTCACGAATGAATATCGCGATCAAGATCATCATTTCGAAAGAACCATTTCCCGCCATTCTGCGTTCATACTCGCGGGATGCGACGGCCATCTTTCTTGGGTTCACCATTCCCTCACCGGAGAACGCCATTGGCTTTCATCGTTCCTACACCTCGCTTCTGGCAGGCATGCCTACCACTCTTCTGGTCCACTCGACCGGAGAGGCCGACCTGACATCGTAAGCTTCCTTTCCCTTTAAACGCGAATTCGCAGGATCGCCGGTTCGCGGAACAGTGGCATGCCATGGCGCGCCCTGCACAGGCGGGGGCATGGTTGATGCGGGTAAAAGCCCCCGGGATAAGAAAAATGCATGCATTCCAAGGGCCATCCTACTCCATCGGCAGAACCTGTGCCTCTTCGTGCTGAACCCCTGGAAGGTTTTTCTACAGATGCTTACAACAAAGTGAGTAATGAACTATTTTTAAATGTACTCACGCACCCGGCGCAGAGAGGCTGAAAGCCGGACGAACCGGCGATCGGAATTCCGTAAGTCAACAAGCCAACGCTCGTGGCGGTAGCTTGTTCTGAGAGGGTATAACCCGCGAAGAACAAGGGAATGCTCCGCATTCCCTTAGACCGGTGGTTTCGTCATGTCCAGATCACCGGAAGGCAACAAAGGTGCATGAGCCGGGCAAGTGCATGAAATCCGTTGCGGAGCATCCGGGAATTCATATACCCCGGCAAAACCACGGAACTCCGGAAAAGGGACTCACCGGGACTGCGATGCCGGGTCACCCTTTCCTCGAACAGACAGGATATACCAATGCCGAAACGGACCGATACCTCCGCACGACTCCATGAAATACTATCCCGGCGAATCATGATCCTCGACGGCGCAATGGGTACCATGATTCAGGCCGCCGGGCTTTCGGAAAGGGATTTCCGGGGAAAACCGCTCTCCGCACACAACGTCGACCTCAAAGGCGACAATGACCTGCTCTCCCTCACGAACCCCTGTGTTGTTGCGGGAATACATCGGGCGTACCTCGATGCCGGAGCCGACATCACCAAGACCAACACTATCAATGCCAACGCGATCTCCCAGGCGGAGTACGGAATCCCGCATCTCGCGTACGACATCAACCGCGCGGCAGCGGATATCGCCCGTGCCGAGGCGGATGCCGCTTCCCTGCGTACCCCCGGAAAACCGCGCTTCGTGGCTGGAGTGATCGGGCCGACCAGCCGGATGCTGTCCATTTCTCAGGATGTCGACGATCCGAGTAAACGTGCCGTTTCGTTCGACGATATGGTATCGGTGTACCGCGAGGCCGCCTCCGGACTTATCGACGGAGGAGCGGATATCATTCTCGTGGAGACGGTATTCGATACACTAAATTGTAAAGCTGCGATATTCGCGGTTTCCACACTTTTCGAGGAACGCGGGATCCGGCTTCCGCTCATGCTCTCGGCCACAGTCGCCGACAGGAGCGGACGTACGCTCTCGGGTCAGACCCCCGAAGCTTTCGCCGCCTCGGTCCTGCACGCATCCCCGCTCTCGATCGGACTCAACTGCGCTCTCGGCCCCGCGGCCATGTATCCCTACCTGCGGGAGGTCGCCTCGGCGGTCGAGTGCTGCGTGAGCCTTCACCCCAACGCGGGGCTTCCCGACGCTTTCGGGAATTACACCGAAACTCCTCTATCCATGGCTTCCACAATCGCAGGTTTCGCCCGGGAAGGATTGCTCAACATCGCTGGGGGATGCTGCGGCACGACACCGGACCATATTGCGGAGATCGCGGAAAGCTGCCGGGACATTCCTCCCCGCACGCCAAAAAAACGGCTCTCCTGTACAATTCTGAGCGGTCTGGAACCGCTCAGGATCGGGAGGGATTCTCTATTCGTGAACGTTGGGGAGCGGACCAATGTCGCAGGATCCGCAAAATTCGCACGGCTCATAAAGGAAAAAGAGTACCCTGCCGCGTTGCAGATCGCACGCAACCAGGTCGAAAACGGAGCCCAGATTATCGATATAAACATGGATGACGCCATGATCGAC
>CAZGVZ010000228.1:0-6915 GCA_964529145.1 uncultured Fibrobacteraceae bacterium
TCCCCGAAGCGCGGCGATATGGTACGCCAGGAGCTGAAGCGGAATCACCGAAAGCAGAGGACTGAGCATGGATATCGTTTTAGGTATATACACGACATGACGCGCATGCTTCTCTATTTCCCGGTCGCCTTCGGTCGCAATGGCGAGAATGCTTCCCCCCCTGGCTCTGACCTCCTGGATATTGGAGATGACCTTGTCGTAAATACTGTCCTTGATGGCGATCACCACAGAAGGCATGTCCTGATCGATCAGCGCGATTGGCCCGTGTTTCATTTCAGCCGCGGGGTACCCCTCGGCATGAACGTAGGAAATTTCTTTGAGCTTCAGTGCTCCCTCGAGTGCGACGGGGTAGTTGTAGGAACGACCGAGGTAGAGGAAGTTGTTGTGTTTTGCATAGATTTCGGCGATCTCTCTGATGGAATCGTTCTGCTTCAGGATCCCGCTGACCTGTTCCGGAATCTGTTCGAGCGCCTTCGCTATCGCGATGCCGTCGCTGTTGGAGATCCTCCGCATCCTGCCCAGAAGCAGGGTAAGGAGCGCGAGAACCGTGAGTTGCGACGTGAAAGCCTTGGTGGAGGCGACGCCGATCTCCGGTCCCGCGTGAAGGTAGACTCCTCCGTGCGTCTCGCGCGCGATCGTCGAACCTACAGCGTTACATATCCCGAGCACAGTCGCACCCTTGTAGGATGCCTCCCTGAGCGCGGCAAGCGTGTCCGCGGTTTCGCCCGATTGACTTATAACAAATATGAGCGTGTTCGGCCCGATGATCGGATTCCGGTAACGGAATTCCGAGGCGTACTCCACTTCCACCGGAATGCCGGTGAGTTCTTCGATCATGTACTCCCCTACGAGGGCGGCATGCCAGCTCGTGCCGCAGGCGACGAAAATGAGGCGCTGAATGCCTCGCAATTCCTGAAGCACGAGATTGAGCCCGTCGAGCCGCGCCGCGCCTTCATCGACAAGCAGGCGCCCCCGCATCGCATTATGTATCGTTTCAGGTTGCTCGTAAATTTCCTTAAGCATAAAATGATCGAATCCGCCTTTTGCAAGCGCTTCCGCGCTCCATTCCAGAGTCTGGATTTCCGGACTGATCTTTTTATTATCGAGAGTGGTGGTGTCGTATTTCCCGGCAGTGAGCTCGATCAGGTTATTGTCCTTGAGATAAATCACGTTCTTCGTGTGTGCGACTATGGCTGATGCATCGGATGCGAGAAACATCTCTCCCTCTCCTATTCCGACCACCAGGGGAGAACCTCGCCGGGCTCCGACCAGCAAATCCGGGTTGTCCGCGGCGATGACCGCGATGCCGAAGGTGCCTTCCACTTCGAGCAACGCGCGCCTTACCGCGGCTGCAAGATCGTTCTCGTAAAATTTCCCTATGAGTTGTGCAAGAACTTCGGTATCCGTTTCGGACCGGAACTCGATCCCTTCCTTCACCATTTTTTCCTTAAGCAGCGCATAGTTCTCGATGATTCCATTGTGGACAAGGGCGATCCGGGCATTCTGGTCCATGTGCGGATGGGCATTGTTTTTTGAAGGTGCTCCATGCGTCGCCCAGCGGGTATGTGCAATCCCTGTCCTGCAACCGTTTTTGCAGATATTCGAGGTGAGGGCGCGCAGATTGTCGACTTTGCCCCGGTCTTTGTGGATCTCGAGGCCCTCTTCTCTAACCAGAGCGATTCCGGCACTGTCATAACCCCGGTATTCCAGAACGCTCAATCCTTCGATAAGGATGGGATATGCATCCCTGGAACCTATATAACCTACTATTCCACACATGGTCGGCCCCCTCCTGAGATGAACTCCACACAGGGAATTCACGATCGGAAACAACCATCAAAATATATAATGATGAAAGGGATTTCACAGTGAAATCGATACCATGACTCCATTGAGGATAGTCGTAATATTTGAATTTTTCCTTCGCATTTATTATACTTGTTATTAGCAACTATTACCATCAGCAACTTTTTCACCTGGAGCCCGACCGAGATGAAAAATGACTCCATTATCGAACGTGTCATGAAAATCAAACGGCTCTGTGGAATGCAGGAGGAGCGGATTCGCTCCTCCTTTTCGCTCTCTCCCGCCGAATTCGAGGGATTATGCTCGCTCGACCCGGGAGAGCGGATGCTCTGCCGGGACTTTTCGAACCGGATGCATCTTTCAGCGTCACGCGGGAGCCGTATCATCGAAAAGCTGATCGGGAAATCATTACTGAAGAGCTCGCCTTGTCCGGGAGATCGCAGGGCTTTGTTGCTGAACCTTACCGAAAGGGGACTGGAGTTCCGGGAACGGATCGAAATGGAAAAAAGATCATGCGAGAACAGGATTCTCGCTAATTGTTCGAATGCGGATGCTGACCTTTTCAGGAAAACACTCGATTCACTCATCACGATTCTCGCACACAACGGAGGCGACAATGAAAAGTGACAGGAAAAAGATCGTCATAATCGGCGGAGTGGCCGGAGGAGCGAGCTTCGCGGCACGCATGCGCAGGCTCGATGAAAAAGCCGAGATCATCATGATCGATAAAGGCGACTACATATCTTTTGCCAATTGCGGGCTGCCCTACCATATCGGCGATGTGATTAAGGACCGTGAAAACCTGATCATACAGACGCCTGAGAAATTCAAGGCACGGTACGATGTCGACGTGCGGCTCCATGCGGAGGTGACCGCCGTGGATACGGAAAAGAAACAGGTTACAGTCAGATCGGGCGGAAGCGAATATTCCGAGCCGTACGACGTGCTGCTTCTCTCACCCGGAAGCGCCCCTGTGCGTCCACCGATTCCGGGTATCGGACACCCCAGCCTGTTCACGCTCCGCACCATACCCGATATGGACCGTATCAAGCAGTTCGCGAATTCCCGCAGGGACGGCCGGGCAGCCGTCATCGGCGGAGGTTTCATCGGCCTCGAGGTGGCGGAAAACCTCCGTAAAATCGGCAGGTCGGTGACCCTGATCGAGCTTCTGGACCAGGTATTCGCTCCCGCGGACAGGGAAATGGCTGAAATTCTCCATCAGCAGTTACGGCTTAATGGGGTGGATCTGCATCTCGGCGGCGGTGTGAAAGCATTCGAGGAGAGCGCGGACAGAGGTCTCGAAGTCGTCCTTGCCGACGGTGAAAGAATAAGAGCGGATTTCGCGATCCTCGCGATCGGGGTGCGACCCGATACCGATTTTCTGGCCTCGAGCGGTGTCGCGCTGAATAAAAACGGTGCTATCGTCGTGGACGAGCGGATGCGTACCGGCGCACCTGACGTCTATGCCGTGGGCGATGCGGTGGAGGTAACCGATTTTGTCGCTGGGATCAAGACCAGCCTGCCGCTCGCCGGCCCGGCGAACCGCCAGGCCCGTATCGCCGCCGACAACGTCGCCGGCATTCCTTCGACCTACAAACATACTCAGGGTACCGCGATCTGCAAGGTGTTCGACCTCACCGCCGCGGTCACCGGTCTCAACGAGAAGACCGCCCGCAGGCTCGGTGTTCCTTTTCTCAAATCCTATACCCATTCGAGCAGTCATGCCACGTACTACCCCGGCGCCTATCCTCTATCGGTCAAGCTGCTCTTCTCTCCGGAAGGAGGAAAGGTTCTCGGAGCTCAGATCATCGGGAAAGCGGGCGTCGACAAACGGATCGACGTTCTCGCCGGAGCGGTGCGGCACGGATTGTCGGCGGCCGAGCTGACCGAGCTCGAGCTCTCCTACGCTCCGCCCTTCGGCAGAGCGAAGGATCCGGTGAACATGGCGGGATACGTCGCAGAAAACATGCTGACGGGAAGAATGCCGTTTTTTCATGTCGAGGACTTGAAGAGCCGGGATCCGGATACGACGATGCTGCTTGATGTGCGCACAAAACCCGAACACGAACAGGGAGCGATCCCGGGATCGCTCCTGATCCCCGTGGATGACCTCCGGGCGAGACTTGGCGAACTGGATCACTCAAGGGAGATCCTTGTATACTGTCAGGTAGGGCTGCGAGGGTACACAGCGACCCGGATCCTCCTACAGAACGGTTTCCGGGCGAAGAACCTCTCGGGCGGATATAAAACCTACTCACTCGCGGGCACCCGTGACTACGTCGGCGGCTTCGCATCGGCGATCCGGCAGCCCTCGTGCGCCTCTCCCTCAATTCAGACCGGGGAGGGAAAAAAAAAGATAATTGACGCATGCGGGCTCCAGTGCCCAGGGCCGATCCTGCGGCTGAAAGGAGGCGATCGACGTAACGGCCGGGGGTGACCTTGTGGAAATCAGGGCTACCGACCAGGGATTCGCGCGCCGATCTCAGTGATCTGTCCAGTGAATCTCAGGTTATTCGACCAAAAATAAATGCATTTTCCAAACTGTTTTATGAGAAAGATAAACCATGGTCAATTAGCGATCTGAAGGTCCTTTTAGTCTGATTTCGAACCGAGACACCGCCGGTATTCCTTACACCAGTTGAATGTTCCAAACCCCGATGTATTTTTTCTCCACTAAGCATCTTACCTGACCGAAACACTTCGACGCAGATTATCAACAATTCAAATAGATCTTCCCTGCAATTATCGTTTCACTTCAGGAGGACCTCTATGTTCCGCATCCGGTGTTTCTCGTTTCTGCTCCTTTTATCCGCCTCGGGTATTCCTGCACAGGAAAACCTCGTTCGCAATGGTGATTTCTCCGACAGCTCAGGGGCATTCTGGAGTATCGATCCCAACGGAGCCCAGGCCAGTGCGGTCGTCGAAATAGGCCGGTATCTGGTTACCGTCCGAACCTCCGGAAACCTGGAGTCGGCCCCTCAGGTGTTTCAACGCAACATCGACCTGATGCCGGGCGAAGCTTACCGCCTCTCATTCAAGGTCAGCGGGAATGATTCCGGGTACATAAGAGCATTTGTGGCAAGCGAGAACAATACGTTCTACAGCGACTCGTCGAAAGGCAGGTTCACGGTATCCACCAAGGGGGAAACCCACTCCCTGGATTTTTTCGTTCAGCAGGTGCAGGGAAGCGCCCGTCTCGTTTTCAACTGCGGACTTTCGCCGAATCTGACAAGGATCTCCATAGACAGCGTGGTCCTAATGAAAAAGACCGAACCGGTAATCCTGCTCACGGAACCCTCGGTGAATGCGCGATGGGTTTCCGGAACCGAAAGGCGGATCGTCTGGCAGAACAGCGGGGTTCTCGATCAGGTCAAGATCGGTTTCTCTTCCGACAGCGGAATTACCTGGAGCGTCATTACCGGTGCCGCTTCCAATCAGAAGAGCTTCTGGTGGAAAGTTCCCCAGTCGACCGCGGGAAACAATTGCAGAATCGTGGTGAGCGATCTCTCCGGCAGCATAGCCGACACATCGGGTCCATTTAAAATCGTACAGGCCGGAACCGTCGATGCCATGGAAATGGTCAAAAACGGAAATTTTCTCGATACCACCGATTGGCGTCTGAGTGTACTCTCTCCGGCTTCCGCCGAGGGATCCTTTAAAAATGACCGGTACATCATTGATATCACAGAAAAAGGAGAGGAACCCTGGCAGATCAAACTGGAACAGCCAGGCTTTACTCTTGAGAATGGTGCGATGTACCGCTTCTCCTTCGATGCCTGGGCTTCGCACGACCGTTCGATCTATGCGAACGTCGGGGCGGACAACGGCAACCCGGCATGGTCGGTGTTCGGGGGGGATTCAATACCAGTCAACATTACTACGGACAGGAACCGTTACTACCAGACGATCATCATGAAATATCCCACTTCGAGCAATATCCGCATAGAATTCAACTGCGGCAGCGACACCGGCTCCGTTCATATCGACAGCGTCAGTCTGATCCGGATGGAAACCGCGGACGTCTTCATCTTCAGCCCGTCCCTGGGGTCGTTCCTCAAGTCCGGTTCGAAATACAACATCGAATGGCAGGCCGCGGAAGTTTCGACCGTCGACCTTTTCTACTCTCTTGACAGCGGATCGACCTGGATTTCCATTCTCGACGGGGTCGACAACCTCGGAGTCTTTTCCTGGAACGTGCCCGACAAGAGTTCCGAGTACTGTTTCATCCAGATCAGGGACGGGCTCAGCGACTCGATCATCGGCCAGAGTTCGCAATTCCAGATCAACAGGTTCGGCGCCCCGGTGAAAACAGGCGAACTCGTCGTAAACGGCTCTTTCTCGAACAATCAGCAGGGCTGGAACACCGCTTTTCACAATGCGCAGGGCCACACCAGTTTCAACGACCAGCAGTTCGGAATCGAGATCAACGAACCCGGAAACTCTCTGGGTTCCATTGTATTGTCTCAATCCGATCTTCCTGTGTTGAGCGGCAAGGATTACACGCTTTCCTGTGCCGCATTCGCCAATGGCACCCGCTCAATGGGTGTCAAGATATTCGCCGAAGACGATTCTGTCGCGCTGCTCGACACTCTCGTGGAACTTCCATCCATCAGAGATACTCTGACGTTCATGTTCACTGCGGAAAACGATGCAATGGCGAGGATAGAGTTTCATATCGGAGGATCACGGGCGGGCGTTTTCATCGACGACGTCAGCTTCTACACCGGCCCGAACCCCACGCCCGCGACAGTCGCCTTTTCCAGCCGGCCGCATGAAAGCCGGCTCTCGGCGCGACCATCGGGAAAGGGAGTGCTTTTTTCTCTTTCAGGATCAGCGGATGGAAACATCACCATATTCTCGCTGCATGGGGCACTCCTCCGCCGTTTTCCCGTATCCCGGCAGATTCTCTGGGACGGCACGAACCACCGGGGTCATCGTGTCGGGCCAGGCAGCTACATCGCCGCGTTCTCGAACGGAACCTCCAGGCAGGCGCTCCGTTTTATCCTGAGATAGTGTTGAAGTACCGCGCGGTCTCCTCAGCTCACGAGGGGACCGAATCTGGCGTTTTAAGTCAACCAGGGAGAGCCGCCCGCCGCGCCTGCCTGTGCA
>CAZGVZ010000229.1:0-222 GCA_964529145.1 uncultured Fibrobacteraceae bacterium
TTCCTCGGGTTGATTGGTGCGGGGCACCTTTACGAATCACTTTCATCCGAAGCGACGGCGAAAAGCGCAGCTCCTGAGATGGGAAAAGATATACCGACGATCGTTCAGGCGAGGGGTGATAACGCCACGGACGAACTCTGTTTCCGGCTGCAGCAGAGAACCTGTTTTTCGAGGTGTCCCTGAGGTAGTGGCGGCCCTCCACATTACGTAATACCCCTTTCA
>CAZGVZ010000229.1:232-6886 GCA_964529145.1 uncultured Fibrobacteraceae bacterium
GGGCGCGGTCGAACTCGACGACCTCGAGGTCGTCGGTCTCGGCCTCCTGGACCTGGGCAAGGTTCTCGCGCAAAATTTATTTTTGGCGGTACCGCTTCATAACGTTATCGTTACCTGCGGCACCGGCAGAATGATCACCTCTTCAATGTGCCTTATCCCTTGCCCGGCGCATAAGGCAGGTATTAACGGAAATGGATCGCTCTATGCATACCTTGTTCATCGATGGCCAGGAAGGAACCACCGGACTTCAAATTCATCAAAGGCTAAAAAACCGAACCGATATTCATCTTATTGAAATCCCAAGAGATAAGCGGAAAGATCCCCTGGCCAAGAAGGAGTATCTCGACAATGCGGATCTGGTCATCCTGTGCCTGCCGGATACCGCGGCGAGGGAATCGGTCGCACTCATAGACAACCCTAAAACCAGGGTAATCGACGCAAGCACCGCATTCCGGACCGATCCATCCTGGACTTACGGGTTACCGGAACTGACCGGTTCTCAGCGCACTCTGATCAAAAACTCCTCACGTGTTTCGAATCCCGGCTGTTACGCAACCGGATTCGTTCTGCTTGTCAGGCCGCTGGTAGAAACGGGGGTGATCTCCGCCGACTATCCCGTTGCCTGCTCCGCGATCTCCGGCTACAGCGGCGGAGGCAAGAAACTCATCGCATCTTATGAGGAGCCCGGAGAACTTTCCGCGGGCCATCTCGGTTCCAGAAATTACGCGCTCGGTCTCAATCACAAGCATATCCCCGAGATGCAAACCCATTCGAAGCTGTCGCATCCACCGATTTTTCTCCCGGTGGTATGCGATTACTACAACGGTATGAACGTGACCGTTCCACTCCATGCGCAACTGCTCGCGAAAAAAGTGACCCCTTCGCAACTGCACGAAATCTACTCCGAATTTTATCGCGATGAACCTTTCATCACGGTTGAACCGCTCGACATCGCCCTATCTCTCGAGGACGGTTTTCTCAACCCGGTGCGACTCAATGGTACCAATCGTTGTGATCTGTTCGTCTTCGGCGACGAGGGACGCATGGTGGTCGCGAGCCGTTTCGACAATCTGGGCAAAGGCGCATCCGGAGCGGCGGTACAGAATATGAACATCATGCTTGGAGTGGATGAGCGAACCGGGCTCGATGGAAAGTGAGGTGAGGGCGGCGTTTTTCTGCTCGCTGCAGCTGTGTCATTTCATTCTTAGGCGAAAGGTATCCATCGCATTGCGTGTTTTGCCGTACCGCTTGGAATCTCACCGTAAATTGATCGTTCGATTAAGGTTCAATCCTTTCCCGCTGCAAAAGACAACGTAGAGCGCGTTTCGTCCGCAGGAGCCCGACAGTCGGACACCGGCAGCGCTCCATCGGTAAATGTAATGAATTCATCGGTGCAAAAACTCTATAGAAAGCATCATGGCGGAACGTTCTATCCCAAAAAAGAAAAAAAACAGAGAACCGGAAATCGTTCACTTCGACCGGTTTGTCGCGCTTGACTTCGAAACCGCGGATTATGAGCGCAACAGCGCCTGCGCGGTCGCGGCGGTCCTTGTGGAAAAAGGCAGAGTCGTTGAAACCGTGTACTCGCTTATCCGGCCTCCCCGGCCCAGTTTCAGGTTCACCTGGCTTCACGGTATCTCCTGGGACGATGTCGCCGACCAGCCGACGTTCGGAGAGTTATGGCCTCGGCTGAATCCGCTTTTTTCGGAAGCGGAGTTCATCGCTGCACATAACGCATCCTTTGATCGTGGAGTGATGGCCGCGTGTGGATCCGCCTACGGCTGCAGGACCGACTTTGACCGGTATCTCTGCACCATGAGACTGGCCCGCAGGTTATGGGATATCCGTCCTACTAAACTGTCTGACGTCTGCCATCAGTTCGAAATCCCGCTCACGCACCACCATGCGGGATCGGATGCCCTTGCGTGCGCGAAAATCGTTCTCCGTGCGCGACATACGGGTGTCCCGGAGTCGGCTTTTCTGAAGAAGGCAAAAAAATGAGGGGAGATCCTTATTTTGATGTTGGTACTTCGAGGTAGTGTCCGTTAAATTCTTCATACCGACCATCCACAAACGCTGCAGGCGCGAAGCAACCCGGGTTATTGATGCCGTGAGCTTTCAAGCACACCATATTATGACGCCGAATGCAAAGGGGCCTGCAGCTTTCTTTATAAGGCGGTACCCCTGAGCACTTCTATGATTCTCCCGCTCGCCTTGCCGTCCCACAGATCCGGAACACGGCTCCGTTTCCACTCTCCTCTGACCATCTTTCCCGCGAGTTCGACGATTCGCCGGCCGTCTGTACCGACCACCTCGTTCGATCCGACCTGCGCGGTGATGGGCCGCTCGGTGGTCGTGCGCATGGTGATGCAGGGAACCTTGAGCGCGGTAGTCTCCTCCTGCACACCGCCGCTGTCGGTGAGGACCCCCGCGGAGTCTTTCCACAGGTAGAGAAAATCGTTATAATCAAGCGGATCGGTAGCTATGATTCCCGAACCTATCGGGGAACCGGCGGTGTGTCCGTCGACGAGCAGAAAGGACAGGCCGAATTGTTCTATGTTTTTTTTCGTGCGGGGATGGCAGGGAAACACTACCGGCGTACTGCGCGCGATTTCGCTCACGGCAGTGAGCAGACGCGAAAGGGTCTCCTTCGAATCCACGTTCGACGGGCGGTGCATGGTCATGCAGAGATAACGGCCCGGAAGCCTCTCCCTGATCCCGCGCACGCGGTCGCTCACCAGTTTCATTCCGTCCGCCACGATCCGTTCGAGTTGATAAAAAAGATTGTCGATCATCACATGGCCGACGAAGTGGACCTTACTGCTGTCCTGCCCTTCCCGGAGAAGGTTTTCAGTTCCTTCCTGCTCGGTGGTGAAGAAAATGTCGGTGATGGCATCTGTCGCCAGACGGTTGATTTCCTCGGGCATATCCCGGTCGCGCGACCGGAGCCCGGCCTCCACATGACACAGCGTTATATGGAGCTTCTTGGCTACCAGCCCCGCGGCGATGGTTGAATTGACATCTCCCACAACGAGCACCATATCGGGTTTCTCTTTGATGCAAACCTCTTCGAAACCGGTCATGATGGCCGCTGTCTGGGCCGCATGAGACCCCGAGCCGACTTCGAGGTTATAGTCCGGAACCGGAATGCCGAGAGAGGTGAAGAAGGTATGGGACATATTCTGATCGTAGTGCTGCCCCGTGTGAACGAGCAATCCGCTTATCGAATCGTGATGTTGGCTTATCTCACGCATTATGGGGGCGATCTTCATGAAGTTCGGCCTTGCTCCGGCGACGAGGAGTATCTTTTTCATAGTCACACTCTTTTGTTAAGGTGGGGGGGTTCCTGTCAAAATCAAACCTGACCAGACCTTTTTCAGGCGATTACACAACGAGACATTCATTAATACATGGCACGTGGCACGCTCACACCAGGCTTATCGTTGAAAATATGCCGATGGAGGAGTGCCATGCGGTCAAATGGGATCGGTATACAGCATGGGGCATCTGCATTCCGAACACGGATGACGAAGGCTCATTCCTTTGCTGCCGGTCGAAACGCCGAAGCTTCCTGTAAGGACATGCTTCCCGTAAAAAATAATTTCCGAACCTTCCGGAAAGGGAAGATTATGGGCGGAAATTTGAATCCTCGGTTTTGTAAAACGTGGATTCCGAATATGCTCATTTTTGTTCATGCTTTTCGCGTAAAGAGAAACCGCGCGGCAAACCAGCGACACCCCAGATCCTCCGCGGCCATGGGAAAGGTCGCTATCAATTGACGGAAGGAACGATCTTCATTCAAAACAACCGTTTCATCGGGAGTGGAAATGATCTGACAAACGCTGCAGGCGCGAAGCATATCAGCCCGGGCTCATATGCCGGAGAACACGGTACTTTCCCTGTTTTCTTGCGGGTCATACCCGCTCTCCTGACAAGCCGCCGCCTCTGATCACGGCAGTTGTCTTTCCGTGATAGCCAAACGACCTCCCGGATTCACCCGGTGTCTTTCTTCATGCCTCCCCTCGCATCGTCCTGCTCACCTCCACGACTTCATCGACCAGAACCGGGGGAGAATGCAGGTAGGATGTGGTCGAACGCTTCACCTCGATATCCCTGTATACCAGTTCCACCTGCTCCGGGCTCAGATTCGCGGCAGACGCGGTCTTCTCTGTCGTGAATTCGTTGTTCTTGCCGTAAAGACAGATGTCCATCTGACCATAGGGAAGTGAAAAATAGAATTCATCCTGTCCCTGCGGCATGGAATAAGTATCGGTCGTAGGAGGCCTCACCCGAATCTCCTCAGGTATGCCGAGATACTCCGCCAGAGCGTAAACCTGGGATTTGTAAAGATGCGCTATGGGTTTGATATCCGCGGCGCCGTCGCCCAGTTTTACAAAAAAGCCCTGATCGTATTCGAGCCGGTTCGGCGTCCCAGCGACCGAGAAATTGAGGCGGTCCGCATGATAGTACTCGAACATTTTACGTATACGCTGCTTGAAGTTGGTAGCCGCTACGATTTCGAGGTACTCCTTGTGCGGCAGACGCTTCCGGACGATCTCTCCGGCGGGCGACATGGCGACTATCGAGAACGTCGTGATGCCTTTTTTCTCCAGAACGTTGGAAACCGCAAGTTTCGAGGTCCAACCCGCGCCATAGGCGGGTACCACCCTCTTTACCGCTTCATCGTACCTTTTGTAAAACCCGACAGATTCGAGCATCGGAGTGATGTTTTCCATTCGCGAATCGACACCGTACTTCTTCGCCAGCATTTCTCCGAGCCGGTTCGACTCCCCTGCGGAGTGCCTCTCGGGCATCCGCAGCGCGAGCGTACGTTCCGCGCCTACAGCCCTCACGCACAGCGCCAGAGTGACACTGCTGTCGATTCCTCCACTCACCCCGAGCACATAACCTCTTCGCCTGAATTCCAGAAGCGTCGATCGCAGCTTTTCGCATATTCCCTCGACTTCCCTCTCGACATCCAGTTGCATCCATTCATGAAGCATAGCCCCTCCAACAAAAAACGCGTTCAACGTTCAATATAGAGTAGAAGTTGTTTCAAGTGCCGCGTTCCACATCCGGACCTGGTGGCGCGGAACAGTAAAAAACCGGGAGAACACCAAAGCAGGGAAAAAAGATACGATCCACGTAAAAACCATCGTTCTTCAAAGGCAAGCCCTCCTCGATCCCTTTTGGAGTGTCTTGGGACATTCTCGCAGCCCTGCACATTCTACGGCTTCCTTCTATCCTCGACTACTGTGAGCATCGTTTCCATGGGAACCGGTTTTTGGGGGTTCGCCACAAACCGGTCGAACACGATCTGAGTCGACAGGATCCCCGAGAGCGCCATCGAATCGGTCTCGCTCGCGTTTTGCGCCCGAATCAGTTTTTCGATCAGACTATATACGGCAGCACTATCGAACAATCCCGCCCCGACGAGCGCCTCTTTTGAAAGCAGCTCTCTTCCGCTTTCGGAAGCAAGGAGCGAAAGGAGGCTGCGATGAATTGGAGCACGGTAGGGATGTTTTACCCTGGCGGTGATCGAAGCGGGAAGATACGGCGCAACCGCTTTCTTCAGCAGATGTTTCTCGTGCAGTCCGCAGATTTTCCACCACGGGGGAACCCGCCCCATCAGGTCCATCAACCGGTGGTCGAGAAACGGCATCCGGACTTCCACCGAATGGGCCATTCCCATACGGTCTCCCTGAGAGGAGAGCAGATAGTCGCTCAGAAAAATGGAGATCTCGAGATACTGAGCACGTAACAGGGTGTGCTGCGAAGGCAGGCTGCCGGATAGGGCGCCGCGACATTCGGCGATCGCATCGTAGCCTTCGAGAGCGGTTCTGAGTTCTTTCGAAAAAAAGGTTTTTATGCGCGCCGTATTGCCCCAGCGGATCAAATGGGAGAAAAACGGATCCTCATGTCGATCCAGGTCGCGGCCGAAGAAGCCAAGAAGCATTTTGCGGCTTCGCTCGTCGCGGAATATATCGGGATAAAGCCTTTCGATAAGCCTGCCGCGCCATCCGGAATCAGGCCGCCGCGCCCAGAAGCGCCTAACGAGCGCTTCCTTGAAAATGTCGTACCCCCCGTGGAACTCGTCGGAACCCTCGCCCGTAAGCACCACTTTTATATCGTTTTCCCTTACCAGTTTCGCGAGAAGGTACAGGGGTACCGGCGCGGTCCGGAGCACCGGTTTCTCGCTATGCACAACTATCGATGCGAAATGTTCTCCAATGAGCGAATCAGTCGCGCAAATCTCCCTGTGATCCACACCGAGATGACGGACCATCTCCATCCCTCATCAAACCTGTGGTCGTCGAATCTTATACCGAACGTCCGGACCGATGGATTGAACTCTTTTGCTATTATCGCGCTGATAGCCGAAGAATCGAGCCCCCCGCTCAGGTAGGTGCCAACCGGGACATCCGCCCGAAGCCTTATCTTTACTGCATCGACGAGAAGCTCCCGTATCCTGTCGCTTGTTTTACCTGGGTGCTCATCGAGCCAGTGGTCGCGATCATAGAGAGGAATATCCCAATATTTTTGGATGGACAAACCGTCCCGGTCGATTTTTCCGAAATGACCCGGAGGAAGCTCATGCACATCCTTGAATACGGTGCCGCCGGGCAGGGTTGTCCAGAAGGTAAAAATCTGGTC
>CAZGVZ010000230.1:0-3922 GCA_964529145.1 uncultured Fibrobacteraceae bacterium
TCATTAATGGGCGTTTTATTTTACCTCTCGGCGATTTATTACAGCGAGGGCTCCGTATCCCCCTGCTCGCAGGAAACGATGCTCATGGGGATTTCAACCGCTATCGTGCCATAAAAATGCCATTTCTCAGTATCTACGAAGATTTTCAACGATATATGGGTTACGGAAAAACCGGGATTTATGGCATCTTTCACTCCACCGCGGAAATTCTCGACCAGATCCGTAACGGACGCACCTTTATCACGACAGGACCCTTTGTTTCGATTACCCACTCGGAGAATCCCGCAGACATCGCTATCGGAATCCATTCGCGCGATCGTGCACAGGCCCGGCTTTTCATTCATGCGGGCAGCACTCCTGAATTCGGCAGACTCAGCCGGGTTAGTGCATTATCGGGATCGACAGGAAAAACCGGCCGGGAGCGCATTCTTCCGGTAACTCATCT
The DNA here is from genome assembly GCA_964529145.1 of uncultured Fibrobacteraceae bacterium. Classification (GTDB taxonomy): domain Bacteria; phylum Fibrobacterota; class Chitinivibrionia; order Chitinivibrionales; family Chitinispirillaceae; genus JAFGNB01. Next base: position 446 of record CAZGVZ010000230.1, read on the forward strand.
CTTTTCAAATGCTTATGATCTAGTTTTTGAAATCGATACCACATCTCTCGTCTCTGGTGATTACCTGAGGGCTGAGGCAGAGACCACAGGAGAAAACGGCGTCGCCCGTCATGCATACACAAGTGCATGTTTTTTTTAATCACCCGGGTCGGAACATTAAATCATATTTAGTACAGGGTACATGAAACATCTGGCTTCCGCGCTCACTGTTCACGCCGCGGTCAATGCAGTATCATCGTAAAGGATATGACGATTGCGTCCACTTGGATTTGAAGAAATCGATGCGGTATGGAGGGAAAAAGCGGACATGGAGCTCCACGAGGTACCGCAACTCGTTGAAAAGATGGGGATAGAGCAACCGAACGCGTTGAGCTTCCTTCTTGCCGCAGGAACTGAAACCCTTTCTCCGGACGAGCACGAAGTGGTGTTCTTTATCGGCGTGATGCTGTGGCATGTCATTGATACACTTGGCATAACAATATCCGAGATACCGATGGATCTGCTGTATTCGAATGAAGAGAAAAATTATCGGATGCTGGAATATCTCGCAGGTGAACCGGAGACGGAGTTCATGGCGACAGTCTCGAAAATAATGGAACACTACAATCAATCCGTTCTTCTTCGGTATGTTATCGATGCGATCATCGAAGAGCAGGATAACGAGATAGAAATCAACGAGAACCATATCGGAATAATGGTTATATACCTGAAAACCTTCATTGATTGCCTCGATGCGGTAATCTAATCATAACCAAAGGATTACTTATGTCTGAAAAACTGCAGGACAACATGGGAAATGCGAATGTCCCACCAGATGGCTCCGATGGGCAAAAAGCACTCTTCGGTATTGGAGCGGGTTTTCTCGCCATGGCAGCAGGCGTAACTCTCTGGATTCTCCTGGCTAAGAAATATCAGCTGACCTGGATGTCTCTCGCGGTCGCTTTCGGAATCGCAAGTGCCATTCGATATGCCGGAAAGACGAAAGATATGTGGTATGGCATTGTCGGAGCGGTATTTGCACTCATTGCAGCGGTTACCGGAAATCTTGCCACCATCGTTTTTATGGCTGCCCAGAACTACAACAAGTCACCCGGCGAAATCGCGGTGAACCTCGATGCGGGTACGGCATTTTTCTATCTTTCAAAATATTCCGGTGCGCTCGGAGTCGTTTTCTACCTCGCGACCGCTGCCATCGGCTTCTGGTTCGCTTTCGGGCATGCCGTGAAGAGACCTCTGGACCTGCCGGAATGAATCAATATATTTGCTACAGATGGGTCTCTTCCGTGTGTGGCGCAACAACCTGATTCTTTGTGCGTTAAAGGCGCACGGCATAATAACCCGGGCCGAAGGCCCGGATTATTATGCAAACCATATTTTTCAGTCCTGAACGGGCGACGCACCCCTATTAGCCGTAGTCGGCTGCGTCCTCAGGGCGGCACGATTCACTAAAGGTCAGAACAGCTTTTTCAGTTTATCACGTGCGCCCTTTTTTAGATCTTTCTGAATGGCGTTGGATTTTTCCTGAACGTTGTTCTTTTGTTCTTCAAGTTTTTGGCGTGCCTGGGCTTCCGCTTTCGCACGCTCCTCCGCGACCCTCTTTTCAGCCTCGGCTTTCTTTTCATCTACCGTGGCACGGATTTTTTCGGTAGCCTGTTTTCGAGCGGATTTTTGTTGCGGATCCGACTTGAGTGTGCCTGCGCCGAATCCCACGAACGAGGCCTGCGGATTGGAAGCGGGCCCAGAAAGCGCGAGCTTCAGCGTGACCCTTCCGTCGAGATCTGCCGGAATACCTACGTTATCGATAAGATCCCCAGCCGCTTTCGCGAATTGGGAATTCCTGAGAAGATCCTTCAATGCGGATTTTCCACCACTCTGAAGCTTCAATATCTTTGAGGAGATCGATTGCGTAAGCCGGTTGCTGACCTGCAGTTGCAGACGCGAATCGAATCCGACGCTTCCTTCGGCATTCCAATCTCCGGCATCGGACCTCAGGCCAATGTCGTTGATCTGAACGCTGCTGTTGGCGATACGCAACGAAGTCGACAGATCATTGAACCGTATGCTGTCTATTTTCACGAATTTCTCCATCGCGCCGGAGAGCCTGTTGAGAACGAGAGAATTGGAGATGACTCCCTGGGCCATCTTTGCGGACAGGCTTCCTTTGAGGCTGTTCATCATTGCATCCGCGGTACCTCCCTGACCGGCGAACTCACTGGAAAGACTGATTTTACCAAAGAGACTCTTCTGCAGATTGAGCAGTTCCCGGTTCAGAAGAGTGGTCGGTTGAATGAAAAGGCCGAAATTGTTCATCAGATCGCTTATCTCGATGTTCTTCACGTCCAAATTATTGGTAAAACTGATGTTGGACGTATTCCGCAGATCCGCGTGTATCTTTTCATGTATCGATCCTCCAGCGAATCCGGTCGTGACCTCGATATTCGCCAGCTCATCGATTATGTTGACGTACACTACACAGTTACGGGCGGGAATCTTGTGATAGAGTATCGAGGCGGCGGAGATCTTTCCCCGGATGTCCACTCCGGGTATCGTCGCGATAAGTGGAGCTTCACTCCCTTTTCCCTGTTCCGGTGTCACAGCCGGTTCCGTTTTCGGGGTTCCGGATTCCCCTTCCTTCGGGGGAGGCATGAATTCATCGACGTCGAGCATCGGCGAGGTCATGTTGAAATCTATCGAAGGCCGCGGAGATTTCTTCGTGGAGTCCGCGAACAGGAAGGCAAGGTAATCGTTGACCGCAGCGGACATTTTCAACGAGGAGCGCCCTATCACCACCGAGAGGTTCTCCCCTATGGCTTTTGAAGACAAGGAAAAACCGCCGTTGATCTTCGCCGGTTTCACTAGCGGCGGCCACAGAACCGTGACATCCTCGAGATCGAGTTTTCCGTTCACGGCTATTCTCGAGGGATCCGCAGGGTCGACCTCGCCTTTGGCCGACAGATCGACATCGAGCCTGCCGGACAGCGACGATCCTGCGGGCAGTTCCGCCATACTCTTTATATCGTCGAGATTGAGCCGTGAAACGAGTCTGAGATCTACCCGGGGCTGTTTGAAATTTTCGACATCCGCCTTGAGCGAGACCGGGTTCTCTCCGAAATTCAAGCCAAGCGTATCGATATTCAGGCTGTTTCCTGTAAAAGCGCACCGGAGATCGATTCGGTTGATCGACTTGGGTAATGCGCTGTACTTCACCATTCCGTCACTGATCGATGCCGTTCCCTTTATCGGAAATGGTGTCCCTTCGTCAAGCGTTCCCTTGAGCTCCAGGCCTACCCTGAGGTCGCCAGCCGCGGTGAGCTTGGCGAAAACAGGCGCAAGTTCGACCGGTATCTCCTTCAGGAGGTCCTGCAGGGAAATGGGATCCGACTGGAGTGCCAGATCGAGGCGGGGAACCGTGGTCAGGTCTGTTATCCTGCCGGCGAGGTTGAGGAACACTTTCTGAAACGAAAGGCGCAACGTCTT
>CAZGVZ010000230.1:3932-6830 GCA_964529145.1 uncultured Fibrobacteraceae bacterium
CTTCGAGGTCGTGACGAAGGGTGACCGTGAGGTTGGAAAGCGGTTTCGACAGCTCCCTTGTCTTGAGCGAAACTTCGGCAAGGGAAAGGTCGCCGCTTGTGGAGATATCCCGCAACTGCCTGTCGATACTGAATACCATGCGGTCGTCGATGTCTCCGATCACCAGATCCTGCTTCGAACGTGCGTCGTGAAAAGTGAACCGGCCGTTTTCGATGAGAAACGTTTTCAGGGAGATCGGCACGGGAAGCGCAGGCATTCCCCCTTTCTTCTCTTTCTCCGCATCTCTTTTCAGGGTGTCCTTTTTCATGAACGCCAGATCGTCGAAATTGAAAGAACCGGAAGAGTCCACTTCCAGAAGAATATCCGGACGTTTGACCACGATTCTCCGGATCTCCGGCCTGCGTTTTATTAGCGATACGGCCGATACGCTCACCTCGAAACGCTCGAAACCGATGAACGGCCTCCGGTTGAAACCCGGGCGTCCGGTATTCGCGATTTCCACACCGGAAAGAGTAAAACCAAGCACCGGAAAAACGGAAATTCGCGCTTTGTCGATACGCACCTTTCGACCGATCGCCTTTTCCGCCTGCATGACAACAGTTGTTTTGATTTTTTCAGGAGGAAAAAGCAACCAGAGTACCGAAAACCCGACGATAACGACCGCCAGAACGGCAATACCGGCAATGCCGACGATCTTTCCAACCGACATTCTGTTCATACTTATGCCTGTCTTGTTAAAGTGAAAAATGCCAGGGTGAATCACTTCAAATAGGGATTCAATCTTCGCTCTCTGCCGATGGTAGTCCGGCCCATATGACCCGGACACACCGTGACCGCATCATCGAGCGGCATGAGTTTCGCGATAATCCCGTCAATGAGCTTTTTCCCGTCACCCCCGGGGAAGTCGGTTCTTCCCACTCCGCCGGGAAAAAGGATATCACCGCAAAAAAGGAAGTTTTCGATCAGGATGGCGCATCCGGCAGGACTGTGGCCCGGAATCATGAACACGGTTCCCTTGATGGCGCCAAAAGAAACCGCCCCTTCCTCGAGATCGCGAATCAGACCGTCATACCGGAACTCCTCTCCCACCCCAAACGACAAGTTGTGTCTCGGATCAGTCAGCATGATCCGTTCGTCCGGATGAATGTATACAGGAAGAAGCGGAAAAGCTTCGATCACTTCGGGAATACCGATTATGTGGTCGAAATGTCCATGAGTGATCACGATCGCCTGAGGCTCCAGGTGTCTGTCGCGGATTCTTGAAATCATCACTTCAACACCAGCGGAAGGATCGATAATCACACACTCCCGGGAATCGATCACAAGATAGGTGTTCGTCTCTATGGGTCCGGTAATGAATCGCTCGACGGTGATACTCATCTTTTCTCCATGGGTGGATTATACAAAGGTTCTTCAAACTCACCCATAAAAATAACTTCCGGTTCCAGAAGTATCGAAAACCGCTCGAAGACCTTCCTTTGGATCAGACCGATAAGATGCCGCACATCGGATGCTGAAGCTCCGCCGGTATTGACGATGAAATTGGCGTGTTTGTTCGAAATCTCCGCTTTGCCGCATCTCAGTCCTTTCAACCCACACTGTTCGATCAGAGTACCGGCAAAGCTGCCCGAAGGACGTTTGAAAACACTGCCGCAATTTGGATATTCCAGAGGCTGCCTGAGCTTACGTCTTTCAAAAACGGATCGATGGATCTCGGCAAGTCCGGCTGGATTTGCCGTAAGGGAAAACCCGAAGCGAGCGGAAATCACGATTTCACCGGAACTCATCAGCATACTGCTGCGGTATCTTAGGCCCAGTCCGGACGCTTCACGGTTGTGCACCATGCCGGTATGGCGATCGAAGCAAATGACGCTGCAGAGTGTGTCAGCAATGCATTGGGAGAAAGCACCCGCATTCATTGCGATCGCACCTCCGACCGTCCCGGGAATTCCGGCCAGTTCCTCCATCCCGGAGAATCCGTGCTCAGCCGATCCCTTCACGATCGAACTCAGAGGTGCACCGCCGGGAACTTCGGCAATTCTGTCGCTCCAGACGATATCGTCCCGGTCGGTCCGGGAAACAAGGTTCAGAACAAGTCCATTCAAGCCGCGGTCGCTGATGAGGACGTTGGTCCCTTTGCCAAGTACAAATACGGGAATTTCGTGTTCCTCGGCCCAGCGAATCGACATTTCGATTTCCTGATTGCGCTTAGGCAAACAGTAATATCGCGCTCTTCCGCCTATACGGAAGGAGTTCTTGTCACTCAGCGAGATATTCGAGAGCGGTTCGAAGCTGCCGTGGTACATCTATTTCCTGCCTCGGTACGAGTCATTGTGGAATTCCTTTGGCATTTGCACATGGGGACCACGGCCCTGTGGCCGTGGTAGATTGCCGGATTTCTCCGATTCGTTCGGGTTTTCGTAAAAACAGATACGACCATTCACCTGAAAGGAAAAAAATGTGATGTCTCACCTTGTCACTGCAATTTTTTTTTATTAATTTAACTCTATGCCGTTTTGAGGTCTGTATCAATAACGACCCCGTTTCAGGCATCGGGTTCTGCACGGGAATTTGTTGAAACAGCAACACCCGGGTGATCCGGCGGTCCGGAGTCGCATTCATGGTTATCGCGGTGGCGTCCGGACGGTCGCAATGCGGGAATCCGTCCTGCATGGCAGTCGTGAATGTTAACAAGAGTGTCCGGCAGCCTGTCCAGGCATCAACGATGACAATCATCGTGTAGGGCGCGTTTGTCGTTTCCGAATTGATTTACATACGATATGCAGAAACAGATAGAACAGCTGACCGAGGCGTTCAAAGGGAAAGTCAACCTTCTGGTGGTGGATGATTACCCAGTCATGGGCAATGCGGTAGTGGACCTTTTCGCCTCTCCGGTTT
>CAZGVZ010000231.1:0-6826 GCA_964529145.1 uncultured Fibrobacteraceae bacterium
AGTGCCCGGACCGGAGAAGGAATAGGCGCTCTCACATCACAGGCTGTCGATTGCGCAAAATCGGCGAAAGGGACCATGGCCTCCCTCGTGGTTCCGCTTCCCGTAGAACTTGAAAAACGAATAGGAAATCTCTCCTCGTTCGTTGGACAATCAGGGCTGGACCGTTTCTCCCCGAGGTGGCTGGCGCTGAAACTTTTCGAACGTGATGCATGCGTCGAGAAGCTTCTCCGCGATCACTTCAAATCTGGCGTCATAGTTGAAACGAGAGACCGTTTCGCAGGTGAAATTCTCTCTATTCTGGGCTATGATCCCGAAACCATCATCACCGAAAACCGCTATGGATACATCGCCGGACTGTTGCGTGAGGTAGTGTCCAGGTCGCGACAGAACGCGGTCGAACTCTCCGACAGGATCGACGGGATTCTTACCCATAGATTCTGGGCGTACCCGGTCTTCATCGCCTTCATGTGGCTGCTGTTCCAGGCGACCTTCAAACTTGGAGAGTATCCGATGGGCTGGATCGAGTCCGGGGTCGGATGGCTAATGAATACCGCACAGGCGATTCTTCCCGAAGGGCTCTTCCGGGATCTGGTCGCCGACGGCATAATTGCCGGTGTGGGCGGAGTGATCGTTTTTCTTCCCAACATTCTCATTCTGTTTCTCGGCATATCTATCATGGAAGATACAGGCTACATGGCACGTGCGGCATTCATCATGGACCGGCTCATGCACCGTATCGGTCTGCACGGAAAGAGCTTCATTCCCATGCTGATGGGTCTTGGATGCAGTGTTCCCGCCATCATGGCCGCGAGGACGCTGGAATCGCGTAATGACCGTATCAAGACGATTCTCCTTACGCCCCTGATCTCCTGCTCCGCGCGATTGCCGGTCTTCGTTCTGTTCGCCGGCGCCCTTTTTCCCGAAAACGCAGGCAATGTGGTTTTCCTCTTTCAGGTCGTCTTCGGATTCGCAGCTTTCATCGGCATGGCGCTGCTGTTCAAATTGACATTGTTCAGAAAAAGCGAGGATATGCCCTTTGTCATGGAGCTCCCCCCTTACCGCATTCCGACGGGAAGGAGCGTTATGCTGCACATGTGGCATAAAGCCGAGCACTATCTGAAAAAGATGGGCGGTGTGGTCCTGGTTTTCTCGATAGTGCTCTGGTGGGCGGGAGCCTTCCCGCGGACCCCCTCGATCGAGGAGCGGTACGACGCGAAGATCCGGGCCGTTTCGCTGGCGGAAAACGTTTCCGGGGAGGAGCGGCTATCACGAATAGAACTGCTCGAGATCGAAAGACATGCCGCGGTGATGGAACAGACCTACATAGGCAGGTTAGGCAAGCTTCTGGAACCAGTCGTCAAACCGTTCGGAACCGACTGGCGGGGAGCGGTCTCGCTTGTCACCGGTTTCGTCGCCAAGGAGATCGTCGTCGGGTCTATGGGAGTGCTCTATGCGGCAGGCAATGAAGAGGACGAGCGCAGCGAGGGACTGCGTGAAAAGGTCCGTGAGCTCTTCACCCCGCTCTCAGCGTTCGCTTTCATGCTTTTCGTCCTTCTTTACACTCCGTGCCTTGTCGCGCTCGTGACTGTGTTCAGGGAACTCAGGAACTGGCACTGGTCCCTCTTTTCGGTTGCGTACCAGCTGACGTTCGCCTGGTGCGCCGCTACCGCGGTTTTTCAGATCGGTTCATTACTCGGAGTGAAATGATCGCATAAAAACCGTTTTCCAAAATGCCGTTCCCCGCGAATCTCCGATCGTGTCTTTCGCCGCACTCTCCGAAAAACCGGGAAATTCACCCTGCCGATGGCCCCCGGCCCGAGATGATGCCCATTAACATGAAGCAGAGGTTAAATCAAGCGTTTTTTTAACAAAAGAACATTAAAAAAAAGCTGCTTTCCCCAGGTTTTGATTGTATAGTTTGTTTTTCGCTTTATCCCTTGCTCCCCTGTAATTTCCGAAAGCCATGTAAATTTCCGGGTTATTATGAAAAATCAAAAGGTTATACTCATTGCAGCACTCGTTTCACTCGCAGGATCCTTCCTGCGCTGCACTCTGCCGGATTCGATCGAACCGGTGGAATGGAACATGCATGTAGAACTTCCGGTAATGGACCGGAAGATTCCGATCAGGGACATCATGGCACTGAAGCCGCGGATGAAATTGCCGAACGACACATTCTCTCCGGGCGACACACTTGCCATAGTGAATACGGACAAACTGGAATATGCTTTCGAGCAGAACCTTATCACTTCCGATTCCGTTGTGCTGAGAAAAACTCTCGGGGCGTATACACTTGGGGAGATGTCTCCGGTCGAGATCAGTTTTCCTGTTTCCGCGGGTCTTCCCCATGGCTGCAGTCCGGACCAAGGGCTGCCGGCCGGTACCATCGTATCCCTGTCGAGGAAAAACATCGGGATCGAGGGAGTATCGATGGCGAGGTTCGATGAAACATCACCTGAATTGAACCTAACGGTGGTAAACGGTTCAACATCGGGCGGGATGGAGGAGATCGCCGTCGCTCTACTGGATTCGAGCGATGCCGTAGCTGTGGTTTATGTGCCTTACCTTCATCCGGGCGAAAAAAGAACGATGAAAATTCCCGTAGCCGGGAAATGCGTACGTTCGCCGGTTGCGGTCGCGATATCCATATCGTTAAAAGAAGGAACCGTGATACGCGCTTCCGATCGGTTGGACATCATCTTTTCCCTGACCGGACTCGTCGTTTCCGAAGCCCTTATCGAGGACAGGCTCATCGACTACTCCTCGACGATTTCCGGTGAACTCCCCATTTCGGATTCCCTCCAGATAGAAAAGATCGAGACCGAAAAATCGATTCTCAGCCTTCATTTAGCGACTCCACTTCAGTGCAAAATGAAAGTTCATTGCACACTCAAAAGCTCGGGATATTTCGATGAAGAGATGAATAGGGCCCCCGATCCTTCCGCAGCGGCTCTTCATGATATTTGCCTGTTCGATACTCTGGTAACCTTTTTCGACTCATGCCCCCGCGGCCTGCATTTCCCGCTCCGGGAAGTGGCTCTCTTTCCGGAATGGGATCATGCGAAAGCGCACAGCACTGTCGGGTGCAGGTTCGGAATGGAAATCGTTCATGACAACGGGTTGCTGCATTACAGGAAGAACGATGAAGTTTTCATAAAGATACACCCAGTTTCCCTGCCCTTTAAAAGGATCAACGGGAAATTCATGCGGACTATCGGGCGGAAAGCATACACTTCCGTCAATTCAGGCCTTACGGTCACGGACACCAATCTCAAACGATTGCAGAAAGCGCTCACGTTCAGTGCCGCCCATCTTACCTTCGATCTCGATCCCGGGCTTCCGCAGGGCTGCTCGATCGATTCACTCCGGGTCCAGGCAACGATGAAACCATCCGATTGCACGAACGATTCCGCCATACTTGTCCGGACCCTCACCGGTCTGGCTCACGGGTCCCGTCATCGCGCGGCCATGGATTTCGGCAACCTGTTCAACAGATGGCCCGATGAATTCACTTTCGATCTCAGGCTTATGCTTCCGGCGGGGACCGGCTTCATGGTGGAAAACCGGATTGACCGCCTGATTGAGCTGGGGAGAATCCTTAAATTCGAACCGAAACTCTCATGGCAATCGGTCATTCCGCTATGCTGGAACGCCAGGGAACAAGCCTTGCTGGAAATGGAAAAGACGGTCGTGCGATTTACCGGCGATCAATTCGATTTACTCGGCAGATTGCGGAATCCCGAAGTCAGAATCATCCTCAACGTAGTCAACAACACGAACGTCACATGCAGGATTTTCGGATTGGGATCACCGAAGCGGTCCGAGGGCGAGCTTCTACGGTATCCCGATTCCCTCATCGGCTCCGATACGCATCTGCCGGAGACGCTTTTCAGAGTCACGGGCAGTAACGGTGTCGCTCTGGCGCCCAGAAACAACGTCAGTCTCAATGAGGTAGCATTGGATTCCGGCTGCATCGCAACTCTTCTTCATGGTGAAGAATGTGTGATCCGGTGGTTTCTCCTGGTTTTTCCGGGTGAAACCGATGCGCTAATGGCCGATGACTTTCTTCAGATCAAGTCGGTATGTATCATCAAAGGAACCGGTACCACAGATATGTTGGCATCTCCTCAGCAAGACGGTACCGGTTTTCCGGGGTAGAGGAGACAGATACGGGGTACCGGGAGATGTCGAGGCAGCATACAGCGGTATTGAGCATCAATATCGTCCTGGCCTTCGTTTTTTTGGTGTTTTCCGATCGAATCCAGGATCCCGAAGGCCGGGTCGCACTCACCTCCGGTAAAGAACATTCACGGCTGAGCCCCGGTGAACCGCTGCAGCTTCCAACCGATCCCGCAGGTAGTACCACGATTCATACACTGAATACCTTTCGAAACGTCTCCATGTTCAACGGTATCGAGATCGGGTACTGGAGCGACAAGCTGGCACTAGTTCCTTACAGGGAATACCTGTCCATCGGGAATCGTGAAACATGGCCGCGTATCGCCGCCCGACTGCTGTCGCAAAGTTTCGGTCTGGCAGGCAAATCCCCGGAGGAGACATCCGGTATCATTACCGATGCGATACGTGGAGGCGTATCGATATTCGGACAATTGAGGATCAATCCGGTCCGGCTGGAGAGGGAAAATTTACATGCAGGGCTGAATACGTTTCTGCATGTCAGATGCGATTTACCCGAGGCGCCGTTTCTCCTGCTCTTTTCCGAAAAAGAAGGCCTTCAGAGCGGCAGCGATCTCCCTTTGACCCATATGGGGATAAAGGCCTGCCTGCGAACGGATATCGACGCCGTGTATCATCACGAGATCGATGCAGGCGGCATGGTCTCTGCGGTGCGGAAAATGACCGGAGGCCTCATCGATGTCGATCGGGCATATTTAGCGAGCGGTGTCACGCTTTCGCTCGGAACCGCGCTGCTGGATATTTCGGCGATCGAAGGAGGCGTTCATCTCAATGCCGATGGTACCGAAATGTTTGCCGATGTCAAATTGAAAATCCGCGGATGCGGCATCGGTATACGCGTCAATGATAAGCCCGGTTTTTCCACGCAGAAAGGTTTTCCTGTCTCCGGCATCGGAGCGGGCGTCAGCACCGGGCTGATAATGCGCGGTACCCACGCTTCGATCGTTCTTGGACTGGAAAAATTCGGACCCATGGTTTGGAAAAACATGAAAGAGGCCGAAATATCATTGAAAACAGCCAATATTTCGATCACCGAACTGCTCCGTAACGATTACGATCTTTTCAATCCCCAGGGAGGCGGTTCGGTATCGGAACTCGATACTGGAGATATCATACGCGACGTCTCCCCGAAAGTCTACTGGTTACCGGCGCTTCTGAAACTCGTCCTCGAATACCGCTTCGATATGTACTCAGGCGCGGAATCGCCATGGATCGTTCCGGATTACCTGCTGCCGTCATTGACCTGTGTCCACCAATTCACCTCCTGGCCCGGCATGATCGCAGGACCCGGTGTATCCTTCGGGAATGAAATCGGATTCGTCGGGGGAATGATTCCGTTGCGCGCCGGACTGAGCTTCGGGTATGGGCGTAAAGTGTTCTCGTCTGTTTCAGCCGGATTCAATACGAATGCGGTATCTCTGCGGGTCGGATTTGAAGCGACCGGAACCGCATACTGGTATCCCAGGCGGGGGTGCACCGTTTTCATGGATCTGGCGACAAGGTGGGAGAAGTCTGATGCCACCGTCATGGACGATGGCTTGTGAGGAGCGAATTCTCCCGCGAAAGGCCGCGCCTATATCACATGCTACACGGCCCAAAACATGAAGGTACTCGACAAAACAGGGCTGCTTATCCGCTATTTAAAGACATTCGGAGCTTTTCCCAGGGAAAGAACGCCCTTCACCACACATTCACTCGTTTCACTTTTGGAACGATCGGGATTCACCATGATTGAAACGGCACTGCTTGGGCGACATGTGAAATCACTTTTTGTCCACGCGATTAAAAAATATTGAGCCGATTTTTTCAGACCAATACCGGGCCGGCGACAAACCCCACCATTCAAAAAAGACCAAAATTTGCCATTCCCATGCAAGTCTTTGATTTTAAATATATTATATATGCCAGAAAGACAATTGCCCGATGCATTCCCGCAATAATCGATCGCCATTGACTTCCCGCCTGCCATGAATTTATATTGATAACAGTTATTATTATTAATAAGGAATCGTATGCAACATCGACGTACTCTACAACGTGACAGAATACTGCAGATCTTGAGGGAAGCGAAATCGCATCCAACCGCGGACTGGATTTACAACCGGCTTAAAGATGAAATACCGACGCTGAGTCTCGGAACGGTTTACCGGAATCTCAAGGTACTCATCGAACAGGATCTTGTGCTGCGCATTCCGCTGGGGAGCGACCAGGACCGTTTCGAGGCGAAAATCGATCCGCATTACCATCTGGTATGTGAGCGATGCGGAAAAGTGATCGATTTCACGATGCCGTATCGTTCTGAAATAAACGAGCAGGCGCAACAATTCAGCGGATTCAAGGTTCATCGCCACAGAATCGATTTCTTCGGGATTTGTGAAACATGTCAGAATGAAAATTCAACCTCCGTAACGAAAGGGGAAATACATGGCATCCATTAAAGGTACCGAAACTGAAAAAAATCTGCTAAAGGCGTTCGCCGGAGAGTCGCAGGCACGCAATCGTTATACCTACTTCGCGGGAGTAGCCCGCAAAGAGGGTTATATGCAGATCGCCGACATTTTCGAGGAGACCGCCAACCAGGAAAAGGAACACGCCAAGCGTTTCTTCAGTTTTCTCGAGGGTGGCATGC
>CAZGVZ010000232.1:0-2697 GCA_964529145.1 uncultured Fibrobacteraceae bacterium
CACGTCATGGGTGACGAGAAGCGCAAATTTTTTTCCTCCAGGCCATCCGGTGAACCAGTCCGGTCTGGCGCCGAGCGAGGGATCGATAGGCCAGACATCACGATACTTCTTCAGTTTCGCGCTCACCAGCACCCTGCGAAGCGCGAGCTGAAATGCCCGGGGTATCAGCGGTTTCATCAGATAGAAAAATGAGTGAAGCATTTCGAATCGACGATCGCTCTTACATCCGTCTCGAAGGTTAGAGAAAAAAAACCGCTAAGGGTTTCGGTGCGGCGGACCGGTAATGAATCGTAAATATACTCACAATCCACCGGATTTTCATGAGGGCGTCTCGACGGATTAATCGAAATTGTTAAAAGATGCCCATCGAATATCAGCCGGCAAAACGGCAGAAAAGTGCGCCGATCGACTTGAGAACAGGAAGCGGCATCCGCGAAAGAACGCGCACATAGAGAGGTTCCACACTGCACCTGGATTGTGTCACGAAACGATTTTTCTGAAATGAAAACCGGAAATAGCGCACTTCCGATTCGGCTCCGTTCCAGTTCCTTTTGAACCTCAAGAGCCCCTCATGATGCTTTTCGGTCCGCCCCAGATTGAGCGTCGTACACCCGATCGCCCTGCAGTGAAGCATGCTCTTCCAGAGCATATAATCGTTAGGGCGCAAATGACTCGATGAACCGAGTGATGCGCCGAACTTGTAACAGGCCTTGTTCTTGAAAAAAAGGAATATCGATGAAGCGACCGTGGTTCCGGATGCCGTCACCTCGGCGATGAATCCCTTGCTTTGAAAAAAAAATGATTCCCGGATTTTTTCGAAAAACCGCATGGGCTGCGGCGGCAGCCCGTGTTCCCTGCGAGTAATGCAGTTTAGTTCGTAGAAACGGCGGACCGCTGCGGTCGAAGTCTCGAAGGAGATGGCGCAGCCCGTTTTTTCCGCTTTTCGAAAATTGCGGCGGGTAGAAGCGCGCAACCGTTCAAAGAGAACATCCTCTTCCGCCGACAGATCGATATCGTGGGTATATATGACATCGAGCGGCGGCGCTGTCTGAGGAAGACAAGTTCCGCCCCTCAGATCGATGTGGTTCCATCTCTTTTCTCGCCCTCTGGCCGCAAGCAGTTCGAGCGCCTCGTCGAACTCGGCAACCGAACCGAACAGCGGACCGCCAAAATCGGAAAAGGGGAGCGAAACGCAGCGTCTTCCGCCGAAAATACCTTTAGTCTCCAGATACGGTAGAGCTCCAGATATTTTTTCGCCTTCCAGAGATGCGACACACCCAGGCTCGAAACCGTACGAGTCGGCAAGCACCAACATCCATCCCGGCGAATGGAACACCGTAGATTGCGGATGAAGAGCCACGAACTCGCCATATCGGGTATCATGGAGCGGATCAATGAAGGTAACCGGCATGGATGGATCGTTCGGGAACGGGGAGAATCTGTTTTATCGCGAAATACGGAAAAAACAATTCGTTTTAACTGCGGGAGAGATACGTCAGAGCCCTCCGGAAAAAACCGGAAAGCGCGGAAGCCAGAATGATGCCTATACCTCCGAGCTCGAGGATCCAGTTTATCCGCACCCCGCTCAACTCCATCCGGATCACCCGGTCCACATGATGGAACGAAGCGGCTCTGATGACGATGAACCCGAGCAGTAGCGCCACTCCCGCGCAGGGAAGAGCGAGTTGCCGTAATGAAGCACGCAGCATCACGAAGGTGGTGAAAACGATCGACATCGTAGCGACAAATAGAATCATCACGAAGATGAATTGAAATGCACGACGATCTCCATACCACCCCTGGCGCCGGGCAATCACCCTGCCGATATCGGTGCAAAGCGACTGCAGATCGAACTGTTTGTTGACCCCGAGGATCAGGAGAAACAGTCCGAGCGCCATCCAGAATTTACCGTTACGCCCGTCGCGTTGATCGACAGCTCTGAAAAAGCTCGCGGCAGCGGTCAAAAAATAAGCGGCAACAGTCACCCAACCCATTATAGTGGGATCGCCAATGGCCGGACGCCAGTGTATTCCCTGTAATGAAGGGATCATCTATCGTCTTGAACAATTCAAAGACACACCTTCCCCCCGTGGCGTCCGCAAACGCATTAAACTTCATTCAGTCTAGAACATCAATTATACTTTTTTTCGCTGCGCAGGGCCATAATATCCGGCCGGGCGAATGCCGGGAGATCCGCGGTCCATGCATGCCGAACCACGCGATCGACGTCCTTTCACCCCGGGGGTCATGGCGATAGGGTGACGCTGTACGCAACTGGGATCGGGCTCTTCGCCGAACCGCCCGAAATGATCTGGCGCGAATCGAGATGCACGGCTCCCGACGGAGTACCCGCGCTTTCCGCGGCGCTTTTTTTGCACGGGGGCACAGGGCTGAAGGAGTGATCGCCCCGGATGGCGAGCGATATCGCGCAATGCACGGTAGTTTTCCCTGCTCTTTTCGACACGAATTCTTGGTCGACCCTTTGTCGCCAGGTTCAACCGAAATACCTCCTTTTTCTTGACCTTTTTGTTTTTAATATTCTTCTTCGTAAATTTTATATATTCTCAATTCTGAAAAAAAGCAAAGCTCCGCCCCGATGGCTATTTGATTCCACAATGAGTGAAACGTCAGAAAAACAGGAAGAGATGAACGGTGGGACAGGGTGGTGGGGTGAGGGGATTCCGGATTGAGTGAAGC
>CAZGVZ010000232.1:2707-6818 GCA_964529145.1 uncultured Fibrobacteraceae bacterium
GTGGTGTGGGATGATGTAGGGTAGAAAAACCCGGAATGATCGGGGAGTGGTGGGGAGCAGCACCGGGCGGGCGGATCAGGTCTGCGGGGCCATTGCCGGCTCTTCCCGCTCGATGATGTCGACCATCATATCGACGATGCAGTCGAGAGTCGTGCAGTCGCGTCCCTCGATCGAATCGACGATGGCCCTTTTCTCCACTTTTATTTTCTGGATATCTTCAACCGACGTGATGAGCGTCAGCCTTCCGTTTTCCGACAGGTACCGGTCCACTGCGCCGAGTTTTCCCCGGAAAATGCTGTATACCGGTACCCTGAGCGCAACAGCCTCGCGGTTCATGGTTCCTCCGCCGCTGATGACCAGGTCGGAGTACCAGATCAGGTTTAGCCCGTCGACGACCGCTGGAGGAATTCTCAATTTTCCCGAACGGAACAGCGGGGACCACTTTTTGAGTATGTCCTGCTTCTGGTGGTCACCCCTCGGCAACACTATCACCCGCACCGGCTCTATTGAGGCAAGCCGGTCGACGATCGCGGCGAAAATCGGTTCGCTCTCGGGATTGTGGTAATGCGCTTCGGTCGCGGGCGGGCGAATGGTTACCAGAATGGCTCCCTTTTCGATGCCGAGCCGCTGCCGGAGCGTGCAGTCCGGGGTGAACAGCGGCACGTAGACATCCTCCTTCAGTCCGGGATATCCGCGCAGTTTACCCTCCATGAACGGGGGCGTTGACGAAACCACCACTTCGGGCGCCATGAATACCCTGGGACGGGTGATGGGCAGAGAGCGGGAGAATTCATAATCGAAGAGCATAATCGAGTTTATCCCGAACATGTTGGCGACCATCTGCTGCGCCCGGGAGCCGTGAGACAGTGCGAAATCCGGTTTTTCACGAAGAACGAACGGTATGAGCTGCACCGCCCGTGTAAAAAGTCCCAGAACCTTCATGAAACCGTTCTTCCCGAAGTGCTTTCCGATCTTATGATAGCTCATTCGGTACATGTCCGCGAGACCGACCGTCTGAAAACAGTCCCTCACGGTAATGACGATCTCATACCCTTTCCTGCGCAGTTCGCTGATGATCGGCCTGAAAAAGAGCACGTGCGGCGAGTTGTCGAAATCGATCCATATTTTTTTCACTCGCGATATCTTGTTTTCGGATGCCATGTCGATACCTCTTTGCTGATGTGTAAAGTTCACCTGACGATAGATAGCCGGACGGATACGCGGGATACCGGAACGGTTCACTTAACCGCAGGAGAAATCCGGAGGGGGTACTCCGGGTGTTCCGGGATTGCTCCGGAGAGGGGCGGATTTTCGGAAGACCTCCATCTTGTTCGGACGGAAGGACCGGCGACGGGGGTTTTGCACCTATCTGCAGGAGAAGTGCCGTGAAGCGATTATTTTTCATTCGGGTCGAGCGATTATTTCCGGGAGAGAATAATTTCGAGTGAAGACTGCGTTCGAAAAACACGGAAACACCATAAATGCATGTCCGGCCTTATTACACAGTAAGTAGTGATTCTTGCCGACGCAGGCAATGCAGGGTTTGCGGATCCCCGTTCAGGAAATCCTGAAATCGTATATTCCGTCTTTAAAGGGATAAGATGCGTTACAGCGGGAACAGAGCACGGAACCATTCCGTTTTCGTCCGACCGGTCCCCTGCAGCGGGGACACCTCACGAGATCGAACATGCCGCCCGACCGCGCTGGAGGCCCGGGCCGTTTTTCTAGAAGACAGAATTGCCAGAGCGCAAGGTCGAACATTCCCAGTATCGAGTCCATCGCAGCGCAGCCGGCGGCAAAGGCGGCCCGAAACGGCAGGCTGCGGGCGATGAGTTCCTGTACCATGGAGGAGTGACTCGAAAGCTGGTAGACCAAACCAGCGCCCCGGTGCGCCAATACCGGCAGCCCGTTTTCCCCGCACAATTTCCTGAAAAACGCGGGATGGGTTCCGCACATCTTTCCATACGATGCGACATGCTCGAGCACGTGCGTCCTCTGGAAACATCTTTTTCCGAATTTCAGGATTCGCAGCAGGTTTCGCCGGTTGAAATAACTGAGGATGAACCGGGCTCCCGGGGCGAGAACGCGTGAAAGCTCCGCCATGAGTTCATACGGAGTGAAAATGTTCTGGATCAGCCTGATACTGACGCCGCGGGAGAACACGGAATCGTCGAAAGGCAGGCTGCACGCGTCCGCGGCGATGAGCGTGTAGGGTCTCGAGGGGTATTGGTCACGTATGATCTCGAGATTGTTCCTGGCGTAATCGACGAGAACCGTCTTTTCCGGTGCTCCCCTGTAGAGGGGAACCATTCTCCCGAATCCGCACCCGAGATCGATGAACCACCCATCCTCTGGTCCGAGCAGCGATTCGACAACCGAGAACTCCCGTTCATTGAAGAGCTTCATGTGCTCTCCGGCCCAGTATTTCCTGTAGTCGATTTCCCCGTAGTCCACGATCTCCCGGGTACCGGAAGAGGAGCGGGCCGGTTGAACGTTTCCGGAAGAGTACCCCCGTCTCTCCGCAGTCGCAGAGGTATGCCGGGCTCTGTTCACGGAAACCGCCTGACGACCGCAGGCCCCGCGATCCTGACCAGGGGCGAGGGTACCGATTTCCAGAGCGTAGAAAACAGGTTTCTTTTCCAGCCGCGACGTGTCCTGAACTCCGTGGCCGTGACGGTCATGGGATAGAACTGGTAATAATAAGGATGCTCCACGCCTCCCCAGCCCTTCCTGAAGGCGGATGCCTCGCCGCTGTTGGGCATTCGGCCCGAATGAAAAATCTCGAAACCGTCCACGGCATATTTTTCGATCAGATGCCAGTAGAGACCATACATGGCGAGTTCGGATCGCCGTATGCCGGGAATGGTGCAGGAGTATGGAAACGAGACCGTTTTCCGGAACTCCTTGACCATGGTGGCTGCGATGATCTTCCCCCGGTCGCGCGCCACCGCGACCGAGTACATGCCGAAACGAAGGAGAGAAGCGATCCATCGCCTGCCGGCGCAGGGGATTCCGTTCGCATGGTGAAATTTCAGGAGCAGGTCGTAGAAACCGGAAAGATCCTCGGAGGGAATCTCGAACCGGAGGCCGAGTTCATGCGATTCCTCGATCCTTTCAGCGTTTTCCGGAGAGATCTTCCTTAACAGTTCATCGGTGTCAGGAGTCAGTCCCAGTTCCCTGTTGTGGTAGTTGTCGTCGGTGCTGAGGTCGCCTTCGATCCTCGTTTTATAATGCTTGAGAACCAGTCGTCCGAGGCCGCGCGTGACCGTGAAATCGATCGCTTTTCCGAGAAGGGCTCCCGCGACTTCACTGTTTTCCGCAGTGATGCCTCCGGCAACCGCGTAGGGAACCGAAACGGCTTCCCTCTTGGCGCCCTCTTTCCATATGTAAAGAGGCAGGATGCCTTCGATCCGGCCGTCGTCGAATACGGCCATGGGATGAAATGTGGTGTTGCGGTAACAATCACGCACGGCATCCGACCACTCCCACCGGTGCCATGCTATCGTGGACGGATTCCGTTCGACGAATTCGTTCCATAGATTTTTTTGACTGTATTCGAGAAATTCGACCCTGATTCCGTTCATACAATTCCCGTCTCCCCGACGAACCGGCAGTACGTCCGTGTGAAATCCATGATCACCATTCTGTATTTCCCGCTCATGTGCGGTGCGATAGTTTCCGGGTATTCGAAGGAGACCGACATTCCGGGTCCTATCTTTCGTTCGATCTCCCCGGTGATATGCCGTTCAAGGTTCTCCGCCGTGCACTCGATCTTCTGGATGCGCACGGTCAACGAGCGTGGAGAGCGGTAGACGATCTGAAACCGCCTCACCGATCCGGCGAGGAGCGGATTCATGAATGTCCTGCACCAGAAATTCGGGGAGATCATCTTGCCGTTGGCCGCAAAGAACAGTTCACCGGTCCTTCCGGTGAACTCCCTGAGTATGCGGAGCCTCCTTCCGCACTGACAATCGGAAACGTCAGTCGTTCCCACGTCTCCCATCCGGTAACGGATGAAGGGCATGGGAGAGAATGCAAGCGGCGTGACCACGATCTCCCCGGAAGCGCCGCCTTCAGGGAGAGGAACGGTCTCGATGTGATGGGTGTCGTC
>CAZGVZ010000233.1:0-5926 GCA_964529145.1 uncultured Fibrobacteraceae bacterium
AGTGGATCGTGGCTTATTTCTGTAGCCCACGGGTCCAGAAGGAGTTTGTTGGGATTGAAACGGTTCCCTGCGTCGTCGCAGTCCCTGACGAATCCCAGTGTGGTTCCGGGCCGCCATTTCGGATCGTATGTCCAGTTCGGTCCCCAGGCACGGTAACCGTAGTACACCGCGTCTTCCGAAAAGCCGGAAAGGTGCTCCGAGGAAATCTTGACCTCCCACCTGCCGTTGCCGACGTTGTTCATCACCACGCGTTCGGTTTCCCCTACCGCGGATGGACAACGGTAGAGGTATAACTCGATACGCTGGGCGTGCGCGGAATAGATAGAGAAAGTCACACTTTTCTCGGGTTTATCGAAATAAGCGCCATAGAGCAAACGGGTGAACGATGCTGCGGGTGTCGACATGAGTTCTCCTTGAAGGCGTCCGGACAGAATCTCGATTACTGGCCGTCCCAGGCGCCGGGTGAAGATTCCATCATAGTCGAATTATATCAATCCGGCTCTTTTTTTCAAGAGTATTATGCATTTTAATTCATTGTATTAGCGTCAGATATAGTACGGTTCTTCTGTCCCGCTTACCTCAGCGCAGGTCCTGAGTAGTGCCGGCTCCTTCGCAGCGGACCATGCTCATCCATTCAGGGGGAACATCGACGTTTTCGCCGTTGATCGTGAACGCGGTAGCCCTGGCCTCGACTGTATCGATCCCCTTCCACCGGAAAAGATAGCTCATTTTCACCACCATGTCGCCGTTACGAAGGGTCGCCACGAAGGTGGAATCGGTACGGGTGTAGATCCCTCCGCCGCCCACCGATTCGTCGGAGGAGCTCTTGACATGAATTGAATCTTTGCCGGAAAACGACAGCACCATTCCGTCCTCTCCGGTACACCAGGTCCCGTTGAACGCGTTTTGACGTACCGTTCCGGTCGTCTTTTTCGTTTCCGCCCCACCCGCACCCGCGAGTAGAATGATTACGAAGAGAATGGTTCCTTTCATGCGATTCCCTTTCCGGAGGATGGTTGACCGAGGCCGAATTTCATGATGAGAACGGAGATCTGCACCATGCAGAATGCCGCGGCAACGAACATGGAAATGAGCACGAGCAGCCCGAAATCCCGTATCGGTGGAAATGTGGAGAAACACAGTACCCCGAAACCGACCCCGACGACTATCGTATTGAAGAGTATCGGATTGCCTTTTTTTCGTATCGACTCCACAAGGGCATCGGCTGCGGACACCCCTTTTCTTTTTGCCAGCAGGTACCCGGAGATGAAATGTATGGAGTTGTCGACACCTATTCCGATGCAGGTGTTCATGATCACCACGGTCACCATGTTTATCGACACGTTGAAGATGCCCATGAGCGAATATACCGTAAGAGTGAGCAGCGCGATGGGGAGGATGCTGTAAATCCCCGCTTTCAGAGATCTGAAAAAGAATACAAGGCAGAGAAATACGGGAACGAACGTCAGGATGAGACTGCCGATGAGTGTGTCCACCAGTGCGGCGCTCATCGCTTCGGTCAATATGGCCGGACCGCTGACCAGAACCGAGTAATCACGGAGATGCTTTTCCGCGTATGCCTCGGTAAAGCGCGCGATGTCGAGTGCCCTCACCGACTCGTCGTTGCGGCATGTCACCTGGATACGGGTCCTGAGACGGTCGGAAGTGAGAAAATTGGAAATGAAAGCGCCATAGGATCTGCCGAAAAACCCGCCGGAACTGGTGACAAGCGATATCGCCGGAGATGAAATCCTCTTTTTCGTCAGCATGAAGCTGATCCGGTTGATCAGAGGCACAAGCGAGGTGACGTTTCCGACTCCGGGGACAGTTTTCAGATAGTCGACCAGAGAATCGATCTGCTGCCAGTCCCCGACCGCAGAAAAGTCCCCGGTCCTTTTTTCCAGTACGACCGAGAAAAACCTCGTTCCTCCAAAATGGCGTGCGATGAAATCGTCAGAACGGCGGAGCTGGTTGTCGGGACGGAGCATCATCATGAAATTGTTTTCGACGCGTCCGTTTCTCAGGCCTATGGCGACCGGAACGGCGAGGTCGAGGGCGGGAAAAATCCACCTCCTGCTCTTGATCGTCGAATCGATGAAAAAACTCCAGAACCGGTCCGGCATTTTTCCTTCGGGAAGGGAGGGCTTCGATGCCGAATGCATTGTACGATCGAAGGAGAGGAAGAGCGGGAGGAGTACTACATTGAAAAAATAGCAGAAAAGCACGGCGATACCAGTGACGATTCCGAATGTACGGTTCCAGGAGATTCTCGATAAGGTGAAGGATGCGAAACCCGCGAAGGTAGTGAAGGAAGTGAGCCAGCAGGGGAGGAGCTGATCCCGATAGGTGGCCGCAATCGCGGCGGCTTTCGAACTCATGCCGGGGCGTCTCTTCTTGTAATCGCTTATGATGTGAATCGCATCCGCGACGCCGATCGGGAAAATGATCACAGGTACTATGGAGATGACGATTGAAAACGGGACTTTCAACAGGCCCATAAGTCCGAAAGTCCAGACAAGGGCGGCCCCGACCGCAGCGAGAGATGCAAATACATGCAGTACGTTACGAAAAATCAAGAAAAGAATGAGAAACACGACCATAAAGCAGATTGGCAGCAATAATCCGAAATTTCTGCGCATCTCCTTGTCGAAGAAATAGGATACCGCACTTTCGCTTGTTACATAGGTTTTGAGCCGGGAAGAAGAATTGATCGAGTCTATTTTCGCGAATATCGCGTCGAAAACCGCCTTGCGGTCCGCACCCCACTCCAGGGCGATGATCATGCCGAGTCTCGATTCGTCCCCGGAGATGAAAAGTCCGCTGAATTCCGCATTATCCGAGATGACGCGGCGCACCACGGTTTCGTCGAGGGTATCCGAGGGGGGGGGTACGACAAAGCTGCTCCCCAATCCGAGAAATCCGCGCCGTACCGGTACCTGAAGTGTCGTCAGATCGTTCACTCCCTTAATTCCCGGAAGAGCTCTGAACTGTCGTGACCACGCTCTCAGTGAATCGATCTTCTCGCTCAGGCTACCCTCGTTGAATTCAGCCAGGAAAAGAATATTGAAAGGCGCGGGAAAATAACTTTTCAGTTTCTCGTAATCGAGCCGGGCTTTGAAATCCGGAGGTACCGATTTGACCGTATCGTTATCGATACGGATTTTCGAGATGCCGTATACTGCGGCGCCCAATGAAACCGAAACCAGACATATCATCAACCAGCGGAAACGGAGCAGAAAATGGATCAGACGGTCGGGTGTCATGAAATTATCCTGGAGATCACCTGTTCTGAAATGGAAGTTCGACGGCCGCGATCGGTTGCCCCGGTGGAAAAACGTGTCATCACTGCCGCCGTGGGCATTTCATCGGTACGAAATTCAGGCTGAAATATACTATACTGAACTGACGTCCCGGACCATCCTTTCAGCTCGACAGAGTCGATCCCATAGCGTTTTTTGAATCACCCGATGGACAATTCCGCGCGGAATAATCTGCAACAGCATGATTGAATATGAGTTATAAGAGACGAAGGCGCCCGGAGTTCATGACATGTTATATTTATCACAGTAATCGGATTGCATCGGTAATCGAACTCACTTCATCGCGTTCCGGACGGTTTTTTATGAACGTGGAAACTTACATTGACAAATTTATCCCCTGTTTCGCTCCAATCGCCGCTCGTAACATCGATCGCGAAGAGCTGATAAAACGCTTTTTCGTCGCGGTCGCCATAATCGCGATGGTACCGGTCATAAGTGCATTCGCGATCAAGGACATTCTCGACGGCAGGACCACCGAAGGATTGATCGTATTCTCGCTGATCGTGCTGCCTCTGAGTCTCACCGTTATTCTTACCCGTTCTATCGTGTATCAGGGTTCCATCCGGATAATGATACTTCTTACCACAATAGCCCATATTTTAGAGTTCATTTCCGGCGGCGGCAACGGAGGGGCGTTCCTCTGGTTTTTCGTCATGCCTACCAGCACGGTATACCTCATGGGAGTGAGGGAGGGCAGCATCTGGGTGGGTGGAATGATCACCATGATAAGCGTGCTGATCTTCGGCAGGATAGGGTATCATTACCCATTCGATCTTTCCATCCGTTTTCTTGCGGTTTTTACCCTGATGGGGGTACTGTCGTGCAGTTTCGAGCTGCTGAGGGAGTGGTATCTCAGGAAATTGATAAAAGAAAAAGAGAAAGTTCAGAGCGTCCTCGGGGAGATCCGGGTGCTCAAGGGGCTCATCCCCATATGCGCCAGTTGCAGGAAAATCCGTGATGATAAGGGGTTCTGGACCCAGATCGATGAATATATGAGAAATCATTCCGAGGTGGAATTCAGCCATGGCATCTGTCCCGACTGCGCTATGAAACTTTATCCCTCGTCCACTGTGGCCCGTCACTATACCGAAAGCGCGGGATGCGATACTGGGCAGAACCCGTAACGCGAGAGGACCGGGTCTCGGGAAGTCTCGAAAAGTCTGCCGGGATTCATGTGGATTTCTCGATCCGGCGAAGCGTGCGTCGTACGGTCTCCGTAGCACAGGAACCGGTGCGGAGAGCGCGTCCCGGTCGGCGGGGCCGGCGGAGGGCGGGATGAGAATCTCGAACCCGGAGACCGGGATTCTGAAATCGCTTCTGCAAGTATTGCATCTTTGCTCCGCAAAAACTATTTTGACGAGGTTTCCCCCAATTGTGCAAATAGTTTCTGTGCGAGGTTGTGACCGGAGATGCCCATTCGCAGTATGACAGGTTTTGGATCGGCGGAAGGGTCTACTGCTTCCGGCACCTACCATGTCGAGATCCGGAGCGTCAACAACCGGTTCTCCGAGATGCAAATACGTCAACCCCGTTCCATCGCGAATCTCGAGCAGAAGGTCCGTAAAGAGATCTCCGCGGCCGTATCCAGGGGAAGCATCCAGGTATCGGTAACCTGCGACCGCGAAAGTGAAGCTGTAAAGCTTACCTGGGATGAGGGGACGGTCGGCAATTATCTGCGCATTTTCAGGGAAATCATGGAAAAATTCTCCTTGAAAGGCGAAGTGTCGCTCTCCAACCTCCTCAATTTCAGCGACATCATAAAAACGGGAAATGCCGAATTCACCGAAGAAGAGGTGTGGAGCCATTTCAGCCCTGTTCTTCAGGACGCACTGCTTTCATTTCAGAACTCCAGGGAAGCAGAAGGCGCATTTATCGTCCGGGACCTTAAAAAGGTGATCGATGAAATAGCGGCTACCCTCGACATTATCGAGGAGCGGGCTCCGTCGCGTGTCGGTGAATATGCGGAGGCACTGCGGGAACGGGTGAAAAGACTCATTGAGGATCCTCCCGATCCCCAGCGGATGACTACTGAAATCGCCCTCTGTGCCGACCGGCTCGACATTTCGGAGGAGTGTACGCGGCTGCGTGCGCATATCGCCAAATTCGGCGAAGATTTCACCTGTGATGGACCGGTCGGGAAAAGAATGGGTTTTTTGCTGCAGGAAATGAACCGGGAGGCAAACACCATCGGTTCCAAAGCCAACGATGCGGAAATCGCCCATCTCTCGGTAGCTCTTAAAGAGAAAATCGAAAAAATTCGGGAACAGATACAAAATATCGAATAGGCGGATTCCTGTCCGGGAATCGGTTTTCAAATACTTGCCCGCGAGGAGGAGAACATATGTCGGATTTGCTTGAACTGGATCTGGAAAAACTTGAGAAACGGGGAATCAACCGTTATAAAGCGGTGCTCATGGCCTCGCAGGAAGCCCGTTTCATCAACGACCAGATCCGTCTGGATATTCTGGAAACTCATGACAAGCCAACCTCTCTCGCGCTCAAGCGGCTCTTCGAAGGTCGCGTCGTGGAGAACGAAGAGGGTGGTATTGTCAGTTAATGATGCACGCCCGCATCGTTCTCGGTATTACGGGCGGAATCGCGGCCTA
>CAZGVZ010000233.1:5936-6808 GCA_964529145.1 uncultured Fibrobacteraceae bacterium
GAGGTAAAAACCGTACTGACCCGCCATGCTCAACCATTGGTCGGCGCTGAAGCGTTGCGCACCATGAGCGGTCATCGGGTGTACATGGACTGCTCCCCGGTCCACGACATGGATCATCTGCGGCTTACGGAATGGGCGGATCTGCTGCTGATCGCACCTGCGACCGCCAACACGATCGCCAAGATGGCGCACGGAATAGCCGACAACCTCCTCACTTCCCTCGCACTCGCATTCCCGCACTCCAAAACGATTGTCGCGCCCGCGATGAATACCGCGATGTGGGAAAACGGAGCGACACAATGTAATATCGGGCTGCTTTCGGCCCGGGGGGTTTTCGTACTTCCGGTCGGAAGTGGAGAACTCGCCTGCGGGGGCGAAGGCCCCGGAAGAATGATGGAGACAAGTGAAATCACGGATGCATTGTTCGAACTGTGGAAATCCGGCAGGGCGCTTTCGGGCAAACGGGTCCTCATATCGTCCGGTCCTACCGAGGAACCCATAGACCCGGTGAGGGTTGTGACCAACCGTTCCTCCGGAAAAATGGGAGCCGCTCTCGCGAGTGCAGCTTTGCGGATGGGCGCAGAAGTTACCGTGGTGAGCGGTC
Organism: uncultured Fibrobacteraceae bacterium; assembly: GCA_964529145.1. Classification (GTDB taxonomy): domain Bacteria; phylum Fibrobacterota; class Chitinivibrionia; order Chitinivibrionales; family Chitinispirillaceae; genus JAFGNB01. Next base: position 6,541 of record CAZGVZ010000233.1, read on the forward strand.
CAGCGGTCACACCCCTTCCTTCGGGAGTCACGGTTCTTCCGGTCCGGACCGCTTCGGAAATGGAGTCCGCACTCCGCGAACGGTACGCACACAGTGATATCTGCATCATGGCGGCTGCGGTGAGCGATTACCGACCCGCGGCCGAGTCTCCGGAAAAACTACACCGGGAGGGACAAAACCGGCTCACGGTGGAGCTGGTGGCCAACCCAGACATACTTGCGGGTCTTGGCAGCCTTAAAAAAGAACAACTGCTGATCGGATTCGCGCT
>CAZGVZ010000234.1:0-6796 GCA_964529145.1 uncultured Fibrobacteraceae bacterium
CCGCGTCGATCCATCCCCGACCGCCGGCCGCCTTTACCATTGCATACTCTCCGCTCACGTTGTAGGCTGCGACAGGCACTTTGAAGACAGCCTTTACCCGTTGAATTATATCGAGATACGCCAGGGCCGGTTTGACCATGACGATATCCGCGCCCTCCTCGATATCGAGCCCGACTTCCCGCAGCGCTTCTTCGGCATTGGCCGCGTCCATCTGGTAGGTGCGGCGGTCACCGTATTTCGGCGCACAGTCCGCAGCCTCCCGGAACGGCCCGTAGAAGGAGGAAGCGTACTTGGCGGCATACGACATCACGGGAAGTTCCGAAAAACCGCTCCGGTCGAGCGCCTTCCTTATCGCCCCGATCCTTCCGTCCATCATGTCGCTCGGCGCCACCATGTCGCATCCCGCCCGCGCATGGGAAACGGCCTGAAGCGCAAGCGTTTCGAGTGTAGCGTCGTTGTCGACCTTTCCGTTCACCACCGTGCCGCAGTGGCCATGGGTGGTGTACTCGCAGTTGCACACGTCGGTGATCACCGCGATCTCCGGGGTAGCCGCCTTGATCGCCCGTATCGCCCTCTGCACCACGCCGTCATCGGCCGCGCCGCACAGCCCCGTCTCGTCCTTGACATCAGGTACTCCGAACAGAAGCACGGCGCAGATGCCGAGTTTTCTGAGCTGCCGGCATTCTTCCGCGCACAGGTCGGCGGAAATCCGCGATATTCCCGGCATGGATTCGATCGGCGCCGTCACACCGCTGCCGTCGCATACGAAAAGCGGCATGATGAAATCCGAAGGACGGAGCCATGTCTCCCGCACCATCGATCTCAGAGCCGGAGTGGCCCTGAGCCTCCGAAGGCGGATGGAAGGAAAGCCCATCGGAAAAACCTCCTCTATAGGTTGCCCGAAATTTCCTGTTCGGTAAGATAACAGGCCGGGTCCTCCGCCCAGACATCGTGATGAACAGCCTCGGCCCGGACCCGGAAATTGCCGTTGCAGATCTCCCGCCAGACGCATCTGGAGCACCTGCCGCCAAGGAGCTCCGCACGGTCGCGCAGTTTCACGAGCAGCGGTTCCTCCGGATCGCTCCATATGCTTCCGAACGGGCGTTCCCGGACGTTGCCGACCGGATGGTGCCGCCAGAACTGGTCCGGATACACCGAACCGTCCCAGCTGACCGACGAAATTCCGACGCCCGAACCGTTGCCTCCGTTCATGCGGAGAAGTTCGAGCACCTTCGCTGCGCGGGGGGATTTTTCGCGGACCATGCGCAGGTAAAGATAAACCCCGTCCGCATGATTGTCTACGGTGAGCACTTCCGCAGGGTGGCCTTTCCGGTGCAGGTCTGCGGTCCGGTCTATGATCAGGTCTACCGTCTCCCGGGCGCGGGTATGATCGAGGTCGTGTTCGACGAGCCCCGAAGCGCGGCCGGAATATACCAGATGATAGAAACAGATGCGTGGGATGCCTTCATCCTCCAGGAGAGCAAAGATGCCGGGAATGTCATCGACGTTGGTCCGGTTTATGGTGAACCGCAGCCCCACTTTGACGCCCGCTTTCCCGCTAGCCCTGATTCCGCCGAGCGCCCGTTCGAACGATCCGTCGGATCCCCTGAAGCGGTCGTGCACCGGTTTGAGGCCGTCCAGGCTCACACCAACGTAGGAAAGGCCCGCGTCGCCGAGCCGTTTCGCCGTATCTTCCAAAATGAGGGTGCCGTTGGTGGATATGACCGCGCGTATTCCCTTGTCGCGCGTGTAGCGTATCAATTCGAAGAGATCCTTGCGCAGAAGCGGCTCGCCTCCGGAAAACAGCAGTACGGGAACCCCGAAATCCCCGAGCCCGTCGATAAACCTTTTCGCCTCTTCGGTCGTCATCTCCCCCGCATAGTCGAGGTTCTGCGAATGGGAGTAGCAATGCACGCAGCGAAGGTTGCACCTGCGGGTGCAGTTCCAGACCACCACCGGTTTTTTATCGATCGAGAACTGGAGCATGTGCGAAGGAAGCCGTTTCGACATGCGGCCGTAACGGATCGCGTCGGAAGGCTCGACGGTACCGCAGTAGAGTTTCGAAATGCCGATCATATGCTCTGCCCCGGAAAAGAGTCTGTCCGCGCATTGCGCCCCATTCGGGAAACTGGTGCCGGACAACGGTTTGCATTGTTAATATAGCATTATTCAATCTACCTGACTAAAAAACCGCGAAAATCAGGTTGTTTTTTAATCGTTTAATAAAACCTGAGTTGTAGGTTTATTCGTTCAAACCGGATTTTTATTTGGCCAGGCGGGTGCGCCGCCTCTTCAGGGCTGAAAAATATGATGCCGCAATTCAATCCGGGCCTCCTGCAGGGCTATTATCCGTGCGCTTTGAGCGCACCAAAGGCGTATAAAACTCGATACGAGACACTACCGGACAGTGATGCCATACGGTCCGGTGATCACGGCAAAAATTATTTTGCCGATTCAGCTTCGATACAGTACATTAACCTTAATCGGACGATTAATTGGCGATGAGATGCGCAGCGGTACGCCCCGCCATGCTCGGATTTAAGGTTCCGTTACCGTATCTGATAAACGGAGGGAAGAATCAATGAAATCAATCGGAATCTGCTGTGTCCTGGCCCTGTATCACTTGACAATTCATGCTTCCGCGCCGCATTCGGATATCCTGATCACCGGAACCGTCACCGACGGGAACACACCGGTCGAAAACGCGGTTGTCACACTGGTCAACAACTCCCTTCCTGCCGATACCACCGACTCCAAAGGCTCTTTTCTGCTTTCGAACATGACGGATATCTCTCGCAAATCCGCGAAGAATTTCGATCGCATGGTCCGCCTCCACGGAAAGCGGCTCCATTTTTCGATTCCTGCCGGAGCCATGTCCGGGGAGGTGAAACTCTGCACCGGAAGCGGAAGGTGTATGCTGAGACATTCACTCGGAAAAGAGCTGTCCGGCCCTTCTTCCATGGAACTTCCGGACCTCTCGGCCGGATTATACATCGTCGCGTTCTCCGCGGACGGACTTTGGCGCACCAGGAAACTCGTGGTTACCTCGACGAACCAATACCTCAGCGGCACCGGAAATCGTGCCGTTCCCTCAGGAGGTCTCCCCAAACCCAGAGGAAACCGGGCCACGGTCGACCGGCTCAGAATCACCAAAGAGGGCTTTGTCGCCGGAGTGGTTGAAATACCGGCATATAGAACCGAGAATCTTTCGATAGTTCTCGAACCGGACACAGGCACTCCTGGAAACGAAAAGTCGCTTTTCAAAAAGTACAGGCATCATTTCCCCGTCGGAGCGGCGATCGACGGTAATTCGTACAGGGATTCGCATGCCGCACTCTGGAAAGAGCACTTCAATGCCGCGGTATGCGAGAACGAGATGAAGTGGGCGTCACTGCAGCCGACGGAAGGCAGTTTTCAGTTCAGTCAGGCCAATGCCATGGTGAATGCCGCGAGAAGCGCCGGAATGCTGGTTCGCGGGCATGTCCTCGTCTGGTTTGACCAGACCCCGGACTGGGTATTCCAGGGCCCATCCGGCGGACAGGCTTCGAAAGAGCTCCTGCTGCAGCGGATAAGGACGCACGTGAAGAGAGTCATGCAGGAGTTCAAGGGGCGGGTGTACGCCTGGGACGTCGTCAATGAAGCGGTGATTGGTTACGACTCCGGCAACAAGGATGTCGGAGAGGACCTGGGAGCGCTTTCACGCTGGGGATATCGCGACAGCAAGTGGCATCAGATCGCCGGCGAAGACCACATCTTCGAAGCGTTCAGGGCCGCGAGGAACGCGGATCCCGACGCCAGGCTGTTCTACAACGATTTCTGGAACTATCTGGACGGGAAACGCGAATTCATTCTATCTTTCGTCAAAAGATTGCGGGAGGAAAACCTCATAGACGGCGTGGGCCTGCAGTGTCATCTGAACATAAGTCCCGCCATGGAGAAGATGAACAACCAGTCGGTGTACCAGACCATAGAGAATCTCGAAAAGGAGATTCGGGAATACTCCGCGCTGGGACTGGACGTACACGTCACGGAACTCGACGTTTCCATTTACACGAGAGACTATACTTCGGACGACAGATCCCGGTGGTACAACGGGAACGATCTGAATGAAGAGTACCAGGACAGGCTAGCCGCCCGGTACGGGGAATTGTTCGACATGTTCCGGAGAAACGCCGGCAGGATACAGAACGTGACGTTCTGGGGAATTTCAGACGACAACACCTGGCTTTCGGAGTTCACTTCCGGGAGGCCCGATCATCCTCTGCTGTTCGACAGACATCTCCAACCGAAAAAAGCGTTCGATGCCGTCATGGATTTTTGAGACGCAGGTTTCCGGTCTCATGCGCTGAGATGGGCTGATTGATCCGGTTTTCTCCTGTGTACTCCCTCTGAAAGCTTGCACCCTCTTCCGGCATTTCGCCCCTCACGGAGCTGCGCCCGAAAGACCACGGGAAAACGGGAATTCCGTTCGGGTCCCGACGTATATTTCCTGACCGGTTATAAAGGATCGCAACCCCGTACCCAACAGATCGAAAGAGCCGTGCGGATGAACTTCTCTCTTTTTCCCGGTTCAGGATCCGTTTCATGCCGCGTGTGACCGTCCCGGACCTGTTTCCCGCCGCTCTCCGGAAACCTGTGATGCGGCTCCTGAAGACGCTGCTTCCACTGGCGGTGATCATGGCGATCTGCGCCGTGCTCCCCCTCCTAGCGTATTACCTGCACGTTTCGGACACATCTCAGGTTATCGAATGGTATAAGAAATATCCCGGACCCTACAAACTCAACGTCATGGTCATCCTGCTCCTGTTTCTTCTTTTCTATGCGCTTTTCAACTCCGTTTCGTACGGCACAGCGGGAGTGACGGTGCTGTGTCTCACCTTCGGCATAGCGGATATGCAGAAGATGCGGATCCTGCAGCAACCGCTCATACCTGGAGACCTCTACTTCATCAAACAGGCGCTCTTCGTCGCTCGCCTGTACGCGGGTGGAGTTCTGATCGGGTTGATCCTGCTCGCGACCGTGATCGTTTCCGCTTTCGTGATGCGCCGAACCCTTCCCCACCTTTCCATGCCATGGAAAGTCCGCATCCCGGTGATCGCCGCTTTCGCGCTGCTCATCCTTCTGGGAAAAGGGCATTCCCGCGGGATCATCCGCTTACTTAACAAAAGATATTCGGTAAGCGACGTTTTCTGGGATCAGGCCACGAATTACCGCAGGAACGGCGTACTCTACGCTTTCCTTCTCAATACCGAGGGGCTCAAGATCCACCGCCCCCCGAACTATGGCCGTCAGGCCATCGACCGGGTGTTCGCTCCCCGGACCGCCGCTCAGGCTGAAAAATCGCCTGTCACCGATTCGGTCCGCCCCGCCGGGCCCGGCCCCGGTAAGGTCGAGACGGATACATCGCAGTTCCAGAAACCCCATGTCATCATCTGCATGAGCGAATCTTTCTGGGATGTGACGCAGCTGGCGACGATTCCCTTTCCCTGCGACCCTGTTCCCCATTTTCGCAGCATAGTCCGCACCGGAGTTTCGACTGAACTCTACACTCCGGTTTTCGGAGGAAATACATGCGACGCCGAATTCGAAATTCTCACAGGGATGTCGAACGGCTACTTCCCCAGAGGCTCCCGCGCATACAATCAGTTGATTCAGCGCCCGATTCCCTCGCTTGTGCGCGTGTTCAAGGAAAGCGGATACCGGACCTCAGCCATCCATACGTATAAAAAATGGTTCTGGAACAGGCTGAACGTCTATCGTCATCTCGGCTTCGATGATTTCATCAGTCTGGAGTCCATGGACAACCCGGTGATCAAGGGAAAATTCGTCGGAGACGACGAACTCGCATGCCGGATCATACGGCATATTACCGCCGACACTCTCCCTCACTTCATTTTCGCGCTATCCATGCAGAATCACGGTCCCTACAACGAACACAGGTACAGCGAACTGGAGTGCAGAGTGGTTACCGGTTTCAGCCCCTCGGGAAACCGTGAACTCAACATGTACGTACAGGGGCTCATAGACGCGGACCGTTCGCTCCGGACGCTCACCACCTACATAGACATGGCTTCACGTCCCACGCTGCTGTTTTTTTTCGGAGACCACCTTCCCGGCTTCACACATGTGTACAGGGAGGCGGGATACGAAGAGCGCGTAAAAGAAAAATCCAGGTGGGCCTACACCACACGCGGAGTGTGGTACGCCAACTTCCCGCTCCTGGCTCAGGAACAGCCCGCAGTGAGCATGCTGTACGTGCCTCTCCTCATCTCCCGTCAAGCCCGCCTGCCCACGCCTCCCTACTACCGTTTTCTCGGAGAACTCATGTCCCGTTCCCCCTCGTTCACCGGACGCTCCCGGACCGACACCGCATCCGCGCTTCTCCCGTCCGCCGTAGATCCCGGCACCCACGAAATCTTCTGGACACTTATCTACGACGCGCTTTTCGGAAAAGGATTCGCGGCCAAGTACCATCGGGTATACGGGGAATGGTGCCGGTAAAAATTCACTTCTTATCGGTATAATAGTTTCATGATAGACAGTAAAAAACCGGAAGAATTGAATACCGGTGATGAAAGCGTTTTCATGGCCCCATCCGTAGCTTTTCCCCGTCAGCGGGGGAAGGTTACGGATGGGGGCTTACGAACGAAGAAAATCGTGAAAAATTCAATCGCTGTGTACATCCAAATATGAGACGATTCATAAAGTGATGTGGTAAGGGGCGTCCGGTTTCTAGGTCTGAATGTCCGCGGACATTCGACCTTTTCGGTAATGCGGCAGGTAACAGTGCTACTTC